>NZ_VDFO01000029.1:0-38002 GCF_009600995.1 Companilactobacillus halodurans
GGTACAACCGTAAAAGAATTCACAGTGCTTTAAGCTATATGACCCCTAAGCAATTCGAAGAAACCAACGGCTTCAGTTTGTTAAATTAAGAATAGAGTTCGTGTCCGAGGATTTGACTTAAGTCCAAAGATTAAAGGTGTAGTTCTTTCAGCTAATACTCCTTGGAAAACTAATGGAATGGCTAGAACAAAGAATAATGGATTAATGTTCCGTGTAGGAGTTAATGAATGGGTACAAAGTAATGATGTTATGTAATTTAATTTTTTTAAAAAAAGGGGAAAAATAAAATATAATAAATTGCATATGTCGCATCTTTAGCAATAGCCTTACTAGACTTTATAATTAGAATAGTAAGTTACTTACTAATGGTGTTTTGGGCCTAAGTTCAGATACAAAGTACATATCGAAAGATGCTGTGAAATAATGAATAAAAATTTGTTTTTCTAAGTTTCAATTAATTAAAAAATCTCAATTCGTACAATTATTTTGTATGAATTGGGATTTTTGTTTTTGAGGAAAATAAAAAGCAGGGCTTAGACTGCACTTAAATGTCATAAGAACCCTTTTTGAGTTTCGTTATTTTTCCAACGGTATGCTCTAGAAAATTATTGGAATATGTAATAATACACAATTTATATACTTTCGGAGAGCTTGAATAGTCGTATCTATCATAGTTATGATTTTTTGAATGTATTATTTATTCCTTAATAAAAATAATTATACTTAACAATTGAACTTGGACTTCTTACCATCTATAATCGAGGCGGTAATTGTTTAATATTATATGAAGGTAAGGGGATATTATGCAGTTTCAAAGGTTTGGATTGAAAAAGAAATTGATTATTGCTTCTGGTATATCAATAATTAGTGGATTAGGATTTTTATTATCACCATCCAATATAGTTAAAGCACAAGGAATATCAACAGATCAAGTTCAAAATGTTCAAGATGGTGATTCAAATAATGTTGCAAATTCAAAAAATGGAACAGAAGAACCAAGTAATATTATTGCAAGTGGGGATTATGGTACCGGAGAAACTGAAGATACACAGTGGTATATAACAAAAAATGATAGTACATTACACTTAGAGGAAGGTACAATTTCAAATAATGATAATAAAACTAAGACCTCACCATGGGCTAAATATTCGTCGAATATTAAAGTTATTTCATTTGATGGAATTGTTAAAATGCCCAAATATGCTAATTACCTTTTTGCAAATTTGACCAATTTAACTGATTTTAAAAATTGGGATAAGATTGATGCGACAAATCTTAGTTATTGGACAGGTACATTTAGTGGCGATACTTCATTAACAAGTATAGATTTGCCTGATTTAAAGGGAATGACTACAAGAGGGTTTTTGGATTTGTCACATATGTTTGAAAATGATCCGTCATTAAAATCGATTGATTTATCTCAGTGGGATTTAAATAATGCGATGACTTTGGAAAAAATGTTTGCTAATGATATAGGGTTGGAAAGTGTTAATGTTAATTTTGTTGTTGATGATCCGTACAGCAACTTAGCATCTTTAAAAAATGTAAAAAATATGTTTGAAAATGATTCAGCTCTGAAGACAATTGATTTATCTAGCTGGGGATTATATACAGCGGGTAAAGTAACGGATACCTCGACAATGTTTGTAGGTACTCATTTACAGTCAATTAAGTTAAGTACATTAAATCAATTTACTAAAAATACTGTTTTACCAGCTAAAAATGTTAAACGCTGGGTCAATATTGGAAATGGTACTGCCAAAGATCCTCAAGGTAATAAGTCTTTTTCTACTGCTAGTATCTCTGATTATTACGATAATTCAAGAGTAATTCGTTATCCATATTCCAAAGAAGAAAAAGATAAGTATTTTGTTGATACTTTTGTACCAGATCCTAAGAGAACTGCAAATTTGGTTATTCAATCAAACTTAGGACCACAGACAGTTACTGATGTATCTGGTAATATTGGGGATGTTTTAAATATAAAGGTACCTATCAAATCTGGTTATACTGCTGATAAAGAAACTGTTGAAGCAGTTGTAAATGAAAATGGTACAATCACAACGGATGAATCGGTAAAATATTCCAAACAAATTGATAAAAATGTTATTTCGGATGTTTCAATTAAATCTAACCTTGGAAATAAAGTTGTTAAAAACGTTAAAGGAGCTATTGGTCAAATTGTTGAAGTAAAAGTGCCCGATGTATCTGGCTATACTCACGTTAAAAAAACAGTTAAGGCCAAAGTTAATGCTAATGGAACAATTACTACAGAAGAAAAAGTGATTTACAAAAAAATTAAGAATATAAATATTCCAACTACACACGAATCCAATAATGATAAAGCTCCTCAATTTAATTTGAGTACTGAAAATAATTTGTTGGCTACATTTAGTGATCAACCACCAGTATCTCTTTATTCATTCAATTCCAACAATAAGATGATACAAGTAACCAATCGGGCTTTAAATAAAAATACTGATTGGTATAGTGATAAAAAACTAAAGATTGGTAATAATACTTACTATCGGATTGCTACTAATGAATGGGTTAAAGCTAATAAAGTATATATTTATAAAGATAATTTCATCAATATTGAAACAATTCACGGTACAAATAAGACATTGTTAAAAGCAGAAGGGACTAAAAGTAATCGAGGATTAGCTCCATTGACAGATTGGTACAGCGATAGAACAACAGTAATAAATGGAAAATTATATTATCGAGTGGCTACTAATGAGTTTGTCATTTCATCAGATGTTCAAAAATTAAACTAATATAAAATATAAAAAAGACCAGTTCTTATTCATTTCAGAATAAGGATTGGTCTTTTTGGATAGTCTTAGTTTGTTTCAACTGGATGTTTGTCAGTCAATGCTTTTGTACGTGCATCCAAATTCTTTAATTCATCAGGGTTATCGTGATATTTGATAGCATCAACGATAATTTGAGCTACTTCTTTACAATCTTCTTCGTCAAATCCTCTTGAAGTGATGGCAGGTGATCCTAAACGCAAGCCAGATGTGAACTTAGGTGGCAAGGGGTCATTTGGAATAGATTCCTTATTAGTTGTGATATGGATTGAATCAAGTAAGTCTTGAACTTCCATACCGTTCATGCCACTTTCAGTTAAGACAACGTTAAGCAAGTGATTGTCAGTACCACCAGTTAAAACTGATAGATTGTCAGAATCATTGATTACTTTTGCCATTGCGGCAGCATTTTTTACAACTTGTTCCATATAAGTCTTGAATTCTGGTTGGAGGTCTTCACCAAAAGCAACGGCTTTACCAGCAATAACGTGTTCCAAAGGACCACCTTGTGTTCCTGGGAAGACAGCAGAATTAAGTTTCTTACCAAGTTCTTCGTTAGCTAGGATCATTCCACCACGTGGACCACGAAGAGTTTTATGTGTAGTTGTTGTAACGATGTCAGCTACGCCAACTGGAGTAGGGTGCAAGCCAACGGCAACAAGTCCCGCAATGTGAGCCATGTCGACCATCAAGTAAGCACCAACTTCATCAGCAATTTCACGGAATTTTTTGAAGTCAATGATACGACTGTATGCTGAAGCACCAGCGACAATTAGTTTTGGTTTTACTTCTTCAGCAATTTTTAAAACGTCATCGTAGTCAATTAAACCTTGCGCATTAACTCCGTATGAGTGAAACTTGTAAACTTTACCAGAGAAATTAACTTTTGAACCGTGAGTTAAGTGACCACCAGCATTTAAGCTCATTCCAAGCACGGAATCACCAGGCTTTAAAACGGCTTGATAAGCGGCAGCATTGGCTTGTGAACCTGAGTGGGGTTGGACGTTAACGTATTCGGCATTGAAAAGCTTTTTAGCACGATCAATTGCAATTTGTTCGATTTGGTCAATATATTCGCAACCACCATAGTAACGACGACCAGGATAACCTTCGGCATATTTATTAGTTAGAACTGAACCTTGAGCTTTTCTAACGTTGTCGGAAACAATATTTTCAGAAGCAATCAACTCAATATTTCTATTTTGTCGGTCTTCTTCCTTCTTAATTAGATCAAAAATTTCTTTATCACCTGTACTATATTGCACTACGACCATCTCCTAATAATTATTATTAACTACACTGGTACCATCGCTGTAATTAATCTTAACACCTTTTTCAATGTTAAAAATATACACGTTGAAGGAAACTTGTTTGTCTGGTTGACCTGAAGAATTCATTGATTCAGCCATCATTTGAACGCCGCGAGCAACTAATTCGTCGCCACGATAAATTGGCTTAACACGATACCTGATATAATTATTTGGATTTTGTTTCAAATAATAAGCAATATCATTTTCGTGTTTGAGCATCTCCGGTGAATTTAGAGAACGAGTTCCAGTCATCAAATTTTTAGGATTATTATTTTGTCCTGTTAATTGATAACCAATCAAGTGCGAGCGATTATAAAGCCAGCCACCTTTGATTCGCTTGTTGTGCCAACCTGTCGGATTAACGTACAAGCTTTCACGCTTAGCAGTAGGCATCAGGCTTTTGTTTAATAATGCATCAGCTTCAATAGCTCGGTTCAAATTATCTAAGTCGCTAAATTTTTGCCAAGCACCGTTTGAAGTGGTTAGTTCGGATTTTGTGAAGGTAGGGGTATTATTATTGACCTCAATTTCTTGACTGCTTTGGTAATTCAAGTTCGCTAAATCTGTGTTGGAACTAGTGGTCGTTTCAGTTTGATTAGATTGATTGCTTTGGTTTGGAGGATTACCTTGAAATGATTCATAAATACCTGAACCACCGGCAATGACCAAGACAATTCCTAATGAAACTAGTCGTCGATGAATGCGACGCTTCGGTTTGACCATGAAAGTAGTAAATAAAATAATTGCGCCCAATAAAACGAGCAATAACATATACATAATTCTTTTTCCCTCACTACGAAGATTTATTAAATCTTCAAATACGATTTTATCATAACTTTTCAGAAATGTTGAACAATATTTACAATAATAAAAAATCGTTCGGAAACTACAAAATCTGAAGTATGATTCTTAAATTAACTATAAAAATCTCGACCAATTAAATTGAATCAGCCGAGATTATTTTAAATAAAAACATTATATTCTTATTATTGAAAAGACTTCTTTAAAGCTGCTATTCGTTTATCCAATGGTGGGTGAGTATCGAATAATCCTGAAAAGTGTTTTTTCTTTGTAGGATCATCAATATAAAGGGATGCACTAGCATCGTCTACTTTTTGCATTGGCTTAGTACTCTGCTTTAATTTCTCTAAAGCATTGATCAATCCCTGGGGATTACGAGTAAGTTCAGCACCAGATACATCTGCAAGATATTCTCGATTTCTTGAAATAGCCATTTGAACGAGACTGGCAATTAGTGGTCCAATGATAATAAAAATTAAACCTACTAACCATAATACGAGTCTGATGATTCCAGAATTGTTATTATCGCGGTCATCGTCATTCATCGGAATCCAAAATCGATAGGCGTTGCCAATAATTGAACAAATGAGGATGATGGCTGAAGATAATGCAACTGAAATTGTGGAAACTCTGATGTCGTAATTTCTTACGTGAGAGATTTCATGGGCTAAGACGCCTTCAAGTTCTTCACGATTCATCATTTCATATAATCCAGAAGTAACAGCTACAGCTGAATGCTTTGGGTCTCGTCCAGTTGCAAAGGCGTTAGGACTTGGGTCATTGATAATATAAATATCTGGCAAAGGAATATTTGCGACCATTGAAAGATCTTCAACAATATGGAAAAGATCAGGTGCATCCTTTGCAGAATCTAATTTTTTGGCGCCATTCATCTGCATAACGATGCTGGTGGATTGAAAATAAGTAATTAGGGTATAGACAATCGCGATGACTAAGGCAATAATAATTCCTGAGTAAATATTACCTGCAAAATACTCACCGATAAAACTTCCTAAGGCAACTAGTAGCAAAAAGAAGACGAAGAATATCAGATAGGTCTTTCTTTTATTACGATCAATTTGTTCGTAGATCATAGTCTACCTCGATTAAAACTTAACTTTTGGAGCTTCTTTTTCAACGTCAGGAATTTCAAGGAACTGCATTTCTGTAAATCCGTGAATTTTAGCAATCATGTTACGTGGGAAAGTTTGAATTGCCGTATCGTATGCTTGTACTTGGCTATTATAAGCTTGACGAGCATATGAAACTTTATTTTCAGTATTCGTTAATTCTTCCATAAGCTGGGAGAATTCTTGATTAGCTTTTAAGTCTGGATAGTTTTCTGCAAGTGCAAAGACTTGTCTTAAAGCACCTGTTAAGGCACTATCAGCTTTTACTTTATCTTGTAAAGAACTTGCATTAGTTACGTTATTTCTTAATTCAACAACGTTAGATAATGTTTCTCTTTCATGCTTGGCGTAACCTTTAACTGTTTCGACAAGGTTAGGAATCAAGTCTGTCCGACGTTTTAATTGAACGTCGATTTGTGAGCTAAATTCGCGAGCACGATTGCGGTATTTAACAAGATTGTTATACATACCAGCATAAGCAATAACAAGTATTACGATTATTGCATTTATTATTAGTGTTGTCATTTAAATCTCCTCTATTCTTAATTATTTCCATTTTACCATATGGCTCATCAGTGAGTATTAAATGAAACTATCCAGAATGTCAACTATCGATAAAATCGAGTTAAATTATTATTACTCTGTTAAAAAATAAATTATAATCAGTGAATAAGGAAGGTCATTTATTCACAGGTTTCCCCAGGTGAATATTATGAAGAAAATCATTTTATCTATTTTTATGCTCTTTGCGCTCTTTTCCAATTTTACGTCACCAACTGTTTTGGCAAGCAGTGAAATCGACACCTCAGTTAATGATGAATTTGGAAAAAAAGTGGACCAACTGTTGGATCAAAAGGGCTTTTCAGGCAGCATCTTAGTTATTAGAGATGGCAAACCAATTTATCGCACTAGTCGTGGCTATGCTGACAATGCTAATAATCTCGATAATAAAAAGAATACAGCCTATGAAATCGATTCGGTCCAAAAATCGATGACAGCAGCTCTAGTTATGAAAGAAGTCCAAAAGGGCAAATTGACTTTAAAAACTAAATTATCTCGCTTTTATCCACAAGTTCCTGGTAGCGACCGGATTACGATTAGACAGATGTTAGATATGACATCAGGTCTTTCATTGAAGGGTAATATCGGACCAAGCTCAGTTTTGTCAGACTCAGGAATAATTGCTGCTGATATGAAAAATATTAAATTTTCGAATTTGCTTTATAATAAGTGGAATTATCAAGCGATAAATTATAATTTGCTCAGTGGTATTTTGGAACAATTAACGGGTAAGTCATATCGGAAACTCTTTATTGATAATTACGTAAAGAAATTGCATTTAAAGAAAACCATTTTTGCTTACAACGATTCTTCAAACATTCAAAAAGCCTTAGGGTATAATAATTCTGATCCGCTCAATGCAACATTGAATTATAAACAACCAATGGTTACGCCACGTTCATTTGAATATGATGAACTTGGAACTGGACAAGTTTATATGAGTACACATGATCTATTTAAAGTAGAACATTATATTATGTCAGGTCCCATGTTGACAAAAGCTTCACGTCAGACACTATTTAAGTCAGGAAGCATCAGTACTTATGGTGGCGGTTTGTACCATGCGAAGAATGATAATTTTGCTAATGGCTGGGGATACGGATTTCAAACAGTCATGCATATTTCAGATAATGGGCAAAATGCTGTAGTCGTTTTAGAAAATTATCAACGTCTTGCAGCAGATGTAAAACCAATTGCCAAACAGATTTACGGAATGGCCAATCAATAAATCATAGAAGAATTCATTTAAGTGTAGTAATTGATGAATAATTACTGTATGATAAGGAATGCAGGTAGCCTACCTGTGATTTAAAAATGACTGCTTTATACATTCCAAAGATTTACTGTAAAGTGGCCTAAAGACCTACATCACGGATTGATGTAGGTCTTTTTCTATGTCTAAAAGGTTAAGTTGTTTGTTTATGAATCAAAACTATTGTACGTTTATAATAGTTAATTGAGGAGGAACATATCTATGTATAAATTAAATGATGGACGTAATATTCCAAATTTTGGTTTTGGAACTTATAAATTAAACGGTCATGCTGGTGTTCAAAGTATTGTTTCTGCCATTAATAATGGATATAAAATGCTTGATACAGCTTATAATTATGAAAATGAAGGAACAGTTGGTAAAGCCATCGAAGAAAGCGGAGTTAATCGCGATGAATTGACGATTACCTCTAAATTGCCTGGTCGTTACTATGCGCATCAAGATGCAATCACAGCGTTGCAAGAATCTCTTTATCGCGCACATTTAGACCATTTTGACCTTTATCTTTTGCACTGGCCTAATCCAAAACGTGGAATGTATGTGGAAGCTTGGCAAGCTTTGATTGATGCTCAAAAATTTGGATTGGTAAAATCAATCGGTGTTTGCAACTTCTTGCCAGAGCATTTGGATAAATTGAAGGCAGAAACCGGTATTTTACCAGCTATCAATCAAATTGAATTGCACCCATATTTCAATCAAGCTCCAATGCGTAAATATGATCATGACAACGGCATAGTTACCATGGACTGGAGTCCTTTAGGGCGTGCAAGTTCAGTTCTTAAAGATCCTGTTCTAATTGAATTGGGAAAGAAGTATCACAAGACAGTTGGTCAAATTATTTTTAGATGGGAACATCAATTAGATACGATTCCAATCCCTAAGTCAGCTTCTCCAGTAAGACAACGTGAGAATTTAGATATTTTTGATTTTGAAATCAGTTCCGATGATATGAAGAAAATCAATGATTTAACTAAACCAGATGGTCGGACTAACGATCAAGATCCAGCAGTTTATGAAGAATTTTAAAAATTAAAAAGCGTATCAGTCAATTTATTAATCATGGCTGTTACGCTTTTGTAGTTTTATTAAGAAATTATTTTAGTCGAAATATGTTTGCCAGTCATCACTAAGGTGACAATCAAAGGCCATTTTAAAATCAGCAGGTAAATTCCGTGCTAATGACAAATTCAAGTCTAAGGCCTCTTCCAAACTAAAATATTTAACGTCGGAAGTTTCAACGCCACTGTGAATGTCATCTTCTGTTGGTTGGCATTCGAAGAACATTTTATAAATATAATTTAAATTCTTTTTAGGGTAATGATTTTTTTGCATATCTTTAACAGCAATTAATTTCTTGGGAATCACTTTGATTCCGGCTTCTTCAAAAGTTTCTTTTTCAGCAATTTCTCCAGCTGAATAACCAATGTCAGCCCAACCGCCAGGTATTGACCATTGACCACTGCTTTTTTCACGCACCAAAAGGATTTTATCATTTTTAAAAGTGGCAGCTCGCACATCAACTTTAGGAGTGACGTACCCTGTATCGGAGTCGAAATAAATATTCAATTGTTTTTTACTCGAATTTTGGACTAGCTGAGAAGTTAATTTCTTAGCCACAGACTCAAGTTGATCATATCTTTCGCGATCAAAAACGTCTTTACTATAATGTTTGCCAGTCTGGGAGATTGCTTGCAACTGTTCAAGCAGGAGTTCTGTATCTTCCATGTTTGACACCATCCTTTAAAACGATTGTATCACGATGGCGGGGTCACTGAGAACCGGGTTACGCAAACTAGTTTATTGAACTAATTCATTTGAACGATAAGCATTGCGCTCGTGCAAGAAATTATTAAAGAAATGATATTCTTTTGTGATGGGAACATTTTTTGGTTCATTTTTAATAGCTTCGGCAATATTTGCCATTAAAAGGAAACTATTCAATAACATGGAATGAGACTCATTTTCTTGAATAAAATCAATGCCATTCTCAATCATCTTAATAGCTAAATCATACTTAGATAACTCGTAGTAGGAAAGGGATGCCAGGTAAAAGACAACGTTAAGATTTTCATCATAAGTAGCTCTATCAAATTTTTTAAAAGCCAAAGAAATTTGCCGATAAGCTGAATTCTTCAACCCTTGTCTTGAATAAACATAAGCCAAAGTAATATTGCCAATTCTTGATAAAACTGTTTGTTTGCGATTGTGTTCAGTGCTGGCAAGCGATAGTTTCAGAAGTTCTTTAGCATTGTCAAACTTGTTTTCCAAGTGTAGGGCACAAATTGCTAAATAATAGTAATATGCTTGGGTTTGCTTGCTAGTTTGTACTAATTCGATAACTGTTGGCCGATTCAAAAAATTCTGAAGAGCTTGATAGTTTCTACTACTATAAAGACGATTGATTTTAGCATTCGAGTAATTGTCTTTACAAATTTTAAAACTGTTTACCAAAGATAAGTCGTACAAATCTATAGAGAGCCGTTGGCAAATGTTGATCAATAATTGCATGTTCGGAATGTATTTATTATGTTCAATTTCTGAAAGAGTAGATTGAGAGCAGATATCCGTCGCAATTTCTAACTGAGAAAGTTGTCGTTGCTGGCGAGTCTCCTTCAAAATGTCCCCTAAATTATCCATATTATTCACACCTACTGTTCTTATATAATGTTTTTATAAGTAAATGGTATAGAAGTAGTGTGTATTTTGTGTTCAATTAATGTAAAGTTTTTGTATATTACTATGTAAACTTTCAGTAAAGTTATCTGGATAATCCATTGAAAACGGCCGGGGACCTAACTAAACTAGCCTATTCCTGTTATTAAACTTTTTGTAAAGAACTGATTTATTGTGCAAAATAAATTTTAGACTAATCGAGATTAAATCCTTGTTTCTTCAAGAATGGGCCAACTTCTGGTCGACGAATCTGTTTGAAAATGGCTAAATTCTTTTCAGTCCAGTTAGTGTCACTGGCGTTAGTTTCACGAGCAGCGTAATAATCATGGACCGTTTGGTCGTATTGACTTAAATCAGTGAAACTTTGGTCATCATAGCTATTAGTAGCAACTTGGTTTTGCTTAGGCATTCTTGGCTTATGCTGGTTCTTGTGATTTGGAACGCCAATCGTCATTCCAAATAGGGGAACGGTCAATTCAGGTAGATTCAATAGTTTGGCAACTTGTTCAATGTTGTTGCGGATGCTTCCGATAAAGCAAATCCCTAAATCCATTGATTCAGCAGCCACAGCCATATTTTCAGCAGCAATAGCTGTATCAATTGTAGCTACAAGTAAGGATTCCATATTCTTTAGACTGTCTAGATTTTGATGGTGCTTTTCTAACATTGTTGCTTGACGATGCAAATCGGCTACGAAAACGTAAAAAGTATCGGCCTTTTTAACATGTGGGGAGCTGATAGTAATATCTGATAATTCACTACGAAGTTTTGGATCCGTTATTTCAATGATAGAGAAAGCTTGAACGAATTCCGATGTTGAGCCACTTTGAGCGGCTGCAATTAAATTACTTTTTGCTTCTGAACTGATTGCTTGGTCTTTAAAGTCTCTGACTGAGACGTGATTCATTAAATTTTCAATTGTTTGATTCATATTTATACCTCATTTTGCAAAAATTAAAAACTCATTTTGTTATCATAACATTTACGAAACGTAATTTAATGTAATAACCCTTGAGACAAAAAAGTGGAGCACAATGTTCTTTTATTGAACTGTGCTCCATTATTATTAACGTTTAAAAATTTAATTTGTTTACCAATCCCGGTTGAATCGGACGTTTGTCTTTGTCTGGATCAACTTGATAATTAATAATCATATTAACAGAATTTATAGTCAAAATATCGACAATGGCGTTTTTCATAATCATCAATTCTTGACCTCTAAAAGTTTTATCTTCGATAGGTGCTGCCATAATAATTACCTCCAGTCTTTGCCTTTGGAATAATAAAGTATAGTTCCAATGGTTCCAAATAGGGTAGTAATTAAGACTAATTTTTCGAAGCGTCTATTTCAAAATTGCAATCGCTAATGCCTGTTGAATTGCGTCAATACTATTATCCTTAGTAAATTGTAAAGATTCCGTTGGTTCAGTAGCGCTAGAAATCCAGATTTTTAATTCCGCATCCAAATCGAAGTGACCGGAAGTTTCCACACTAAATCGAGAGATGCTCTTATAAGGGAGTGTTCTGTAATCAGTTTTCTTACCAGTAACACCTTGTTTGTCAACGACGATAAGGCGGTAATTAGTAAAAATCACCATGTTTCTAACCCATTTGAAAGCTAAATCGATTTCTTCATCAGGAATTAAGACAGAACCAAGTTCCTTTCTTACAGCTTCTTTACTGAAATTAGAAGCATTTCCCATTAGTCCGCTAAGTATACTCAAAGTAAAACCCTCCTCCGGCTGTGATTTTGTATGGAGTAGTTTAAAGTTATAAAAATGTAATTGTATATTAAAGCAATCAGAAGCTACAAGTGAAATTTGAATGGATTTTTAAAAATTATTTAATATTGTAAGTTTTAGTGCCAATTGTTTCAAAATCTGAATTGGAGAATTCTAGGTTGATTGGATTGGCATTATCTTTTCCAATATCGAATATTAAAACGCCAGTCACGGTTTTACTTGGTAGTAGGCTATTTTGCAAGTTATCTTCATATTCTTGAGTGGGACTATTTCCATTTTCATCTAAAGCAACTGTACCTGGATTCAAATCAACATTTGAATTGTTAGTTAATCCTTTTACATTCAATTCGTTTTGATAATTTTTTTTATTAATCGTTTTGGTGCTGATATCTTTTTGATTTTCACTTTTGTTGCATTCAGTTAAAGTGTTCAGTTTTTTTGTCAATGAACTTTGGACAACAAATACAATTATATTTATTGTATCGATTATGTTTTGTATAAAAATATCAAATTGGGATAGAACTATTTCTCATTTTTTTACGTTGTTTAAAATAATCCATATAATATTTATTAAATGATGGGTTTGTTTAATTAGATAAATAAAAAACAGTCAAATCAATTAAGGTTTGACTGATATATGGAACTTTTATCAATTTAATTCATGTATTGTTTAATTAAATTTGAAAGTATCTCTGCAGCTACGTTTGATACAAAACTGATTGAAACACTTTCAAAGTTTTTAAGGACTTTTTTTGTTTCTTTCCAAACAATTGGGTCTCGAACATTATCAAGATATTGATGTCCGTTCCAAGTTATTTCTGAAACGTTAAACCAGTAGTATGAATTATTATCTGCCTTAGTAGTATTAAACACTATAAATCCAGCTTCATTCAATTTTGATAATGTATATAAAAATTCTTCATTACCAAATTTCTTACAAGTTTCAAACTTTAATAATTCTTCTGATTCAAGATTTTCATCAAATTCTAATTTACTTTCAATCTCTAGCAAAGAATTACGAATACATTCATTATTCAGTCTCATTTATAATATTAATTCCTTTTTTTAAAATAATACCAAAAAAAATAAGTGTAAAGAATAATAATATTCAAAAAAGTAGACAATAAGTACAGCTCAACAAATGATTGCTTTGAAATGATTATTAATTAGCTCACGAAAATTATCGTGAGTTTTTTGTACAAAAAAATCGCTAGTCAATTAAGACTAACGATCATATTTTTGCAGTCCACAAAATATTTTTGTGGCTCACTTTTTTTGAGCCATATCGAAACTTATCAAAATTGTAAATTTCAAAATGCTTTTATATCAACGGTTTTGGAGGCTATTAAAACTCATTGAACCCCCGTTATCACCCGTATGGGAATCGAACCCATAACTCCACCTTGAGAGGGTGGCGTCTTAAACCATTTGACCAACGGGCAATTAAACAACATTCATAATTTTAACTGTAAAGTAGGGCTTATGTCAATATAATTCCTCAATTAATTAAGAATTATTTTCATCATCCTTATCTTTTGACTTAATAAAGAGTACATAAATCATAGTTCCAATCAAAAAGATAGTATAGATGGCACTGGCAAAACCAGCATATTCCATAATTACCCAACCGGTGATTCTGGCACTAGCAATTAGAAGCATTGATAAAACTCCAAACATTACAACTTTTCGTAAGAGGTTTTGATAAATCTCATTAAATTTCTTTTGTCTATTTTTCATAGTAAGACAGCCCCCGAAATGATGGTACCACCTAAGATTGCTAAGATGTTGTTTAAAAAGTGTACGGTGATATCAGCTTTAATATTTTTAGTTCGATAGTAAACTCCAGCTAAAACCACTCCCAACAAAATTTTCGAAAGGGCGTAAATCCAGTCGGTATTGGCACTAAAAGGTGCGTGAACGTAACCAAAGACTATTCCGCTTAACAAAATTGCTAAAAAGGGTCGATCAACGAAAAACCAGTTCATAAGTATTCCACGGAAAAGAATTTCTTCCAAAATTGGTGCAACAAATATTGTGAAAAGAATTAAAATTACCATATTATTGTTTGCCACTAATTTCAAAGCATCGACGTTTTCATTGGAGCTCCTCATAAACGGTACGGTAGCAAAATTTATCACCATGGTTAAAACGGTTGCGATGACAACGATCATCCAAGTACCTTTAGTAAATTTTTGCGTAGGGAATTTTTGAGCATGTTTGAAAACAAAAATGAGAATTATTGTTGAAATCGCTAACAAAATGAGTGTTAGGAGTGGAGCATAGCTGATATATGAGCTATAATTTGCTCCGAGTTCCTTTTTAGTTAAAGTTAATATACTTAATGGAAGCTGTTCCATTAAAAATAAGAATAAAAAGGTTATAATAAGAAGTATGACTTTTATAGGATGATAAGTATTTTTTGATTTATTCATTGATAATTCACCTTATTTTTTTGAGATAATCGTTAGAAATCTTTGATGATTAGTGCTTTAATACTATAATGAGTTTTTTTAAAGGGAGTGAATAAATGTTCAAGATTGCTCGAGGTAGGATTAATAAAGTGCAAGTACTTGCAGCGGTCATTTTTATGGTTTTCCAAGTTGTTGCGACGCTTTATATTCCTAATCTTACATCAGACATTGTTAATAAAGGTGTTATTACTGGTGATATTGATTATATCATGCATGCCGGTATGGAAATGGCGATTGTGGCACTTATCGCTGTTATTGCTGCCTTTGGTAATGTCTTTATGGCAGCACAGGCCTCTCAAGGATTAGGTCGTAAATTAAGATCCGATTTATTTAAGAAAATATTATACTTTACTCACGATGAGTTCGACAAGTTCGAGACTTCATCATTAACGACTAGAACTACTAATGATGTTGTTCAAATCCAAAATGTGATGATTATGATGTTGAGAATGATGATTATGGCTCCAATCATGTTGATTGGGGCAAGTTTTATGGCCTATCAAAAAAATGCTGAAATGACCAAAATTTTCTTAATCTCTATTCCTATCTTAGTTATTGTTGTCGCACTGGTTATGTTTTTTGCGGTGCCATTGTTTAAAGCAATGCAAAAGAAAACTGACCGTTTGAACTTAGTCTTTCGTGAAGGTTTGACGGGTGTTCGTGTTATCAGAGCTTTCAGACAAGATAAATTTGAACAAGATCGTTTCAAAAATGCCAATGCTGATTACACTAACAATGCTGTTAAAGTATTCACGATCGTAGCGGTAATGTTTCCAGTCGTAACCTTAGTTATGAGTGGTACCAATGTTGGAATTACTTGGTTAGGCGCTCATTATATTGCTAATCAATCAATGCAAATTGGTAATATGATTGCTTTCATGACCTATGCTATGCAAATCTTAATGAGTTTCATGATTCTTTCGATGGTGTTCGTCTTCGTTCCACGTGCTTCCGCTTCTGCAGCTCGTATTCAAGAAGTTTTTGAAACTAAGAGCCGAATCGATGTTGTAGCAAAGCCTGCTGAAGTGGCAAAAGAACCATCACTTAGTTTTAATGATGTCAATTTTAGATATCATGGTGCTGAAAATCTAGCTTTGGCAAACTTGAATTTCAAAGTTACGAAAGGCCAAACTTTAGCCATTATTGGTGGTACTGGTTCTGGTAAAAGTACTTTGATCAATTTGATTCCAAGATTTTATGATGCTGAAACTGGTGTCGTCAGTTTAAATGGAACTGATGTTAAGGCTTTGATCACTGAAGATATCAACAGCAAGGTATCAATGGTTCCTCAAACTGCTATTCTTTTCAAAGGTACAATTCGTGAGAATATGGCCTATGGTAAAGATAATGCAACTGATGATGAAATTTGGCATGCTTTAGAGATTGCTCAGGCTGCTGATTTTGTTAAGGAACTCGATGGACAATTGGATGGTATTGTTGAACAAGGCGGAGATAACTTCTCAGGTGGTCAAAAACAACGTTTGGCTGTCGCTCGTGCCTTAGTTAAAGATGCTTCAATTTATGTTTTCGATGATTCCTTCTCTGCACTTGATTTCAAGACTGACCTTAATTTGCGGACAGCTTTGAAAAATGATGAGAAAATCAGTCAAGCAGTGGTTGTCATTGTTGGACAACGTATCTCAACTGTTGCTGATGCTGACCAAATCGTTGTCTTGGATAACGGTAAGATGGTCGGTCTTGGAACTCACCAAGAATTAAAAGAAAATAATAAGACTTATCAAGAGATAATTGAGTCTCAATTGAAGGAGGATTAGTAATGGCTGAAAAGAAATCTCAAGATTCACCTTCTGTTGGACATGGTCCAGGAAATCGTGGCCCAGCAGTAGTTGTGAAGCCTAAGAATTTTTGGAAGACCAGTGGTCGCCTAGCTAAATATATGTCGACTTATATCGTTGGTCTAATCATCGTATTAGCTTTAGCGATTGCTTCAGCCGTTTTCCAAATTAAGACTCCAAAGATTTTAGGACAAGCAACAACTGAAATTTACAAAGGGATGATGAAAGGGATAGCTCAACAAAAGGCTGGTATCGAAATTAATGGGCTCCCAATCAACTTTGGTAAAATTGAACAAATAATTTTCATTGTAATTTTAATGTATCTTGCTTCAGCGCTATTTAGTTTTATTCAACAATTTGTGATGACAAGAATCTCACAAAGAACAGTTTATAAATTAAGACGTGATTTGAAGTCGAAGATGCAACGTTTACCTATTTCATATTATGATTCGCACTCTAATGGTGATATTATGTCACGTGCTATCAACGATATGGATAACATCGCCGGAACTTTGCAACAAAGTTTGACGCAGTTGGTAACTAGTTCCGTTACTTTCGTGGGTGTTATCTGGATGATGCTGACAATCAGTTGGAAAATGACTTTGATTGCTATGATCACAGTTCCACTGAGTTTAGTTGTCGTGGGCGTCATTGCTCCACAATCGCAAAAATTCTTTAAACGTCAACAGACTTCATTAGGTCTCTTGAATAATCAAGTTGAAGAAAATTATGCCGGCCACGTCGTTGTTAAAAGTTTCAACCACGAGGAAGAATCAATCGATGCTTTTGAAGAAGAAAATGCTAAATTGTATAAGGCTTCTTGGAAAGCGCAATTGATTTCTGGTATCGTTATGCCTTTGATGACGTTCATTAATAACTTAGGTTATGTCTTCGTTGCCATTTATGGTGGTATTCAAGTTGCTAATGGTGGTATTTCTTTAGGTAATATCCAAGCTTTCTTGCAATACATGAATCAATTTTCACAGCCAATTGCGCAACTAGCTAACTTAACTAACACGATTCAAGCAACGGTAGCTTCTGCTGAACGTGTCTTTGAAATTCTTGATGAACCAGAAATGAAGAATGAAAAAGTCGATGTTCCTGATGTTGAAACTGACGATAAAGTTACCTTGGATCATGTTAAATTTGGTTACGAAGGTAGTCCTATCTTGCTTGAAGATTACAATCTAAAAGTTAAACCGGGTGAAATGGTTGCTATCGTTGGACCTACTGGTGCTGGTAAAACTACAATTATCAATTTGTTGGAACGCTTTTATGATGTATCTGGCGGTTCCATTAAGATTGGTGGCAGAGATGTCCGCAATATGACTCGTGAAGATGTTAGAAGTCATTATGCAATGGTTCTACAAGATACTTGGCTCTTTACTGGTAGTATTTATGATAACTTGAAATACAGTCGTGAAGATGCTACTAAAGAAGAAATCATCAATGCAGCTAAGGCAGCCCATGTAGATAACTTCGTCCGTCAACTTCCTAAAGGATATGACACAGTCTTGAATGAAGAGGCTTCAAATATTTCTCAAGGTCAAAGACAATTGATTACAATTGCTCGGGCTTTTGTGGCCAACCCTGAAATCTTGATTCTTGATGAAGCTACATCTTCAGTTGATACAAGAACTGAATTACATATTCAACATGCGATGGAACGTCTATTGAAGAATAGAACTAGTTTCGTCGTTGCTCACAGATTATCAACCATTCAAGATGCCGATAAGATTATCGTTATGAATCATGGTTCAATTGTTGAAACTGGTAATCATGATGAATTGATGGCTAAGAATGGATTCTATGCGGATCTTTATAATTCACAATTCGCTGGAAATGTCACAATGTAATTTACAAAAGTATATAATTAGAGCGTGCTAGGGCACGTTCTTTTTTTATCTTCAAAAGAAAGGGTAGGATTTATGGCAGATTTTACAGAAACTAAAGCTCAAATAATTGATTTAGTTAATCGACAAATTGTTCCTGGGGCTAGTTTTGGCTTCATCAGCTCGTCTCAGACGAAAAAATATACATACGGCAATAAGGCATGGTTTCCTGAAATTTTACCGCTCAAAGGCGATGAATTGCACGATTTGGCCTCATTAACTAAAGTGATGGGGACAGTTCCGTTGATTCTAAAAATGTTAGATGAGAAATTGATCAACTTACACGACCCAATCAAAAAATATCTCCCTGAATTTACCGATAGTCGAATCGAATTATTTCATTTAATTACTCATACTTCTGGTATTCATGGATTTATTCCTGATCGTGATGAGATGAATGGTGAAGAATTGCTTCAAGCCATGCTGAAGCTACCTGTAACTGATACTTTTAATAAGAAAGTAGTTTATACGGATACTGGTTTGATCTTTTTAGGTCTAGTGATTGAAAAGTTTTATAAGATGCCAGTTCAAGATGCTATTATGAAATACATTATTGAACCCGAAGGTCTAAAGGAAACCACTTTTGAGCCAGACAAAAAATTGTGCGTGCCGACTTATAAAGTAGCAGGAAAAATGTTGCAGGGAGTCGTTAATGACCCTAAGGCTCAACAATTAGGCAAGCATTGTGGATCTGCTGGAATGTTTTCAACTTTAAATGATGTTTTGAAATTTGCACAAGACATGTTGTTACCTGATAAAAAATTTCTTTATCATAACTATACGGAGTTAAACCCTGGTCGCTCTTTAGGTTGGGATGTTAAACCAGATGGCTCTGGCCATGTTTTATTCCACACTGGCTATACGGGACATTTTATTGCTTTAGATTATGCCCATCAAAATGCGATGGTTGTTTTGACTAACCGTGTTCATCCAAGACAAGTTAATCAATTATTTTTGGAAAGAAGAGAAACAATTTTAAATTCATTTTTAAAAGAAAGTAAATAATAAAAAAAGACTACTTGTAACTATTCAAATACGAATAGTAATAAGTAGTCTTTTAAATATATATTATTTTTGTTTGATATAGCCTTTATCGCCAAGGGCTTTACGAAGTCCCAACATAGCGGTATAAGTTGCTAGAACATATAATTTTTCAGTTGGAATCTTTGGTATCTCTTTGACGAAATCTTCAATTTCAACTGTTTCCAGATTTTTCTTCATATCGAGACCGGCAATCTTGAATCGATAAGTTACATCTTTAACACGTTTCCCACCAGTAATAACTAGTGGTAGTTTGCCGAAATCAAAATCTTCAAAGTTTCCGTCCCAAATCCAGCTTGTATCGATTCCATCAGCGTAGTTAGAATTCAACAAAAAGGCTAATGTATATGGATCTTTGTCGCTGAGAACTGTTTCGATGACTTGATTTAGACCAACGGGATTCTTAACTAAGATGATGTTGACATCTTTGCCATCGACGTTGATTGTCTCTTGACGTCCAAAAACTTTTTCATCATAGGCAAAGGCTTTTTGCATTTGGTCGGTGCTGATACCCATTTCTGAAGCAATCGCGAAAGCAGCCAAAGCATTGTAAACATTGTATTTTCCACCGATATTCATCTTGAACTTATTGCCATCGATTTCGAACTCAGTCTTATTAGGTAGGAGAGTAGAAATTTTTGTTACTTGATACTTCAAATCATTTCGCTTGAAACCACAATTAGGGCAGAAGTAACTGCCAAGATTGGCATAAGAAATCATATGATAGTGCATAATGTGATTACATTTAGGACAAAGAACGCCGTCAGTATTAGTTGGTGCTTTAAAATCTTCATTTTCATCGCCTTTGTCAGAAAAGCCATAGTAAACAAATTTGTTAGGCAATTCTTTTGAAGAAAAGATAGCGGCATCGCCATTAGCAATGATAGTTGCATCTGGTGCCATTTTGATACCATCGACAATTTTTTGATAAGTTGTATAGATTTCACCGTAACGATCCATTTGGTCACGGAAAATATTTGTTAAGACAAAATACTTTGGTTTGATATATTTACAGATGATAGGCACGTTAGCTTCATCGACTTCTAAAACAGCCAATGGCTTTTTGCTTTTTTTGTGATGCGTCACAAAACTTGTAACGATACCTTGAATCATATTAGAACCGGTTGGATTGGTCAAAACGTCATCATATTTTTGAATCAACATTTTGTTGATCAATGATGTTGTCAAAGTCTTACCATTAGTACCAGTAACAACGATAAGGTCGTAATCCTTGCCGAGACTTCTTAAAATATCTGGATCAATTTTGTAAGCAATTTTTCCTGGATAAGAAGATCCACCATTAAAAAGCTTGTTTAAAATAAAGTAGGATGTCTTTCCTGTTAATGTTGCGATTCCTGATTTAAATGTCATTAATAAAAACCCCAAATTGAATTAATTAAAATAATATTATCACACCTGAGCTACATTTTAGTTGATTTTGTTCGATTTGAAAATGTTTGATGTGTTCAAGAGCGTCTTTTTTCGTTATAATCTTTTAGGACATATTTTTGGAGGCGTAAATTTGGCTCAATTATTTTTTAAATACGGTGCTATGAATAGTGGAAAATCGATTGAGATTTTGAAAGTAGCGCATAACTATGAAGAACAAGGTAAGTCAGTTATCTTAATGACTAGTATTTTAGACACCCGTTCCGGTGCAGGTAAGATAGAGAGTCGAATGGGGTTAACTCGTGATGCAATTGCTCTTAAGGATGATTCAAATGTTTTTGAAATTGTCAAAGAAGAGAATCCAAACGCATCTTGCGTTTTGATCGATGAATGTGAATTCATGACCAAAGATCAGGTTTTGCAAGCAACAAAAGTCGTTGATGATTTAGGAATCCCAGTTATGGCTTTTGGCTTGAAGAACGATTTTCGAAATGAATTGTTCGAAGGAACTAAATATTTGTTGTTGTATGCTGATAAATTAGAAGAAATGAAGACAATTTGTTGGTTCTGTACAAAAAAAGCTACAATGAATATGCGTATGGCAAATGGTAAACCAGTTTATGACGGAGATCAGATTGCAATCGGTGGTAATGAAATGTACTACCCAGTATGCCGTCGACACTATAACCATCCTCCAATGCTTAATAAAGATTAATAATAGAAGAAAGGATAGTTAAGTTGGATAAAATATTTGAACAACTAGAAACGCTACTTGAAAGATATAGCGAACTTCAAGAATTAATGAGCGATCCTGAAGTTATCAACGACACTAAACGCTACATGGCTTATTCTAAAGAAGAAGCTGACATGCGTGATGTCGTAGCTGCCTTCAAGCGTTACAAAGAATTGAAAAAAAGTATCAGTGATAGCGATGAGATTTTGCGTGAAACTGACGATTCCGAAATGGAAGCAATGGCAAAGGATGAGAAGGAAACTTCCAAAAAAGAGCTTGATGAAATTGAACACAAGATTACTCTTTTGATGCTTCCTAAAGACCCTAATGATGATAAGAATATTATTATGGAAATCCGTGGAGCTGCCGGTGGCGATGAAGCCAGTTTGTTTGCCGCTGACTTGTTGACGATGTATAGCAAGTATGCTGAAAAACAAGGTTGGACTTTTGACATTATTGATGAAACTGATACCGAAGTTGGTGGCTACAAAGATGTTGCTGTCATGATTACAGGTGACAGCGTTTATTCTAAGTTGAAGTATGAAAATGGGGCACACCGTGTTCAACGTGTACCTGCTACTGAATCACAAGGTAGAGTTCACACTTCTACAGCAACTGTTGCTGTCATGCCAGAGTACGATGAAGTAGATATCGATATCGATCCTAAAGATATTAGAACTGATGTTTACCGTTCATCTGGTGCTGGTGGCCAACATATCAATAAGACTTCATCAGCTGTTCGTATGACTCACTTGCCAACAGGAATCGTTGTTGCTATGCAAGATCAACGTTCACAACAACAAAACCGTCAAAAGGCTATGCAAATTTTGAAGTCACGTGTTTATGATTACTATGAATCACAAAATCAAAATGAATACGATGAAAAACGTAAATCAGCCGTTGGTACTGGTGATCGTTCGGAACGTATTAGAACTTACAATTATCCACAAAACCGTGTCACTGATCACCGTATCGGCTTGTCATTGAACAAGTTGGATCGAATCATGAACGGCGAATTAGAAGAAATAATTGATGCTTTGATTGTTCATGATCAAGCAGAGAAGTTGGAGCAGATTCAAAGTGGAGAAGCTAAGCTATTCTAACGCCCTGAAAAGGGCTTTTTCTATGTTAAAAGATCGAGGAAAATTTCCTGAAGACGCCCAGTATTTATTAGAAGAGTTGTCGGGATTCAATTACACTCAATTACAATTGCATCGTAATGAAGAAATTCCAGCTGATATTTTACGAAAATTTCGTCAGGGATTAGTCAAATTGCAAATGGATGTTCCTGTACAGTATATTTTGGGATACGCATATTTCATGAATCGAAACTTTTCAGTTAATGATAGTGTACTTATTCCACGCCAAGATACTGAAGAGATGGTGCAAAAAATTATCGACGAGCATGGAAAAGAACAAGAAAGTATTCTGGATATCGGAACTGGTTCCGGTGTCATTGCCGTGACTCTTGGATTAGAATTTCCTAATGATGATATTCTGGCGACAGATATTTCCAATTCAGCTTTGAAAGTAGCAAAGCAAAATGCTGATAATTACCAAACAAATAATATTTTCTTTAAAGAAAGCGACCTATTTGAAGAGATCAAACCACAGAAATTTGACGTAATCGTTTCTAATCCTCCGTATATTGCAGAATCTGAAAAAGTTGATATGGATACTAGCGTAATTAAATATGAACCGGATTTAGCTTTATATGGAAAGAATAATGGTTTAGAATTCTATGAGAGTATCTCAAAGAAAGTTGATAATTATCTTTCTAATGGTGGTATTTTGTATATGGAGTTCGGTTTTCGACAAAAAAATGCGATAAAACAAATTTTTTGTGATAATTTACCCGAATATGTTGTAGAATTTCATAAAGATATAAGTGGGAATTACCGATATCTAAAAGCTAAAAAGGAGATGTAGTATTGGATACTGAAATACTTAAGAATACACAGATCAAAGAAGCTGCAGATTTCTTAGCCAAAGGACAGTTAGTTGCTTTTCCAACTGAGACTGTTTATGGCTTAGGAGCTGATGCCACTAGACCTGATGTAGTCAAAGATGTCTACGCTGCTAAAGGACGTCCTAGCGACAATCCTTTAATCGTGCATGTATCTGGTCCAGATATGGTCTGGGAGTACGCTGATAACAGTTATAAGCCATTAGCACAAAAGCTCATGAAGGCTTTTTGGCCCGGTCCATTAACGATTATCATGCCAATTCAGCCAGGTAAACTTTCTAAGGCGGTCACTGGGGGTTTGACGACGGCTGCTTTTAGAATGCCCAATAATAAGGCAACTCTGGATTTAATCAAGACATTTGGTAAACCTATCGTTGGTCCTTCAGCTAATACTTCTGGTAAACCAAGTCCAACGTTAGCTAAGCATGTTTATCATGATTTGCATGGTAAAATTGCAGCTATTTTGGACGATGGTCCAACAAAGCTTGGGGTCGAATCAACTGTTATTGATTTATCCGTTGATGTACCAACTATTCTTAGACCAGGTATGGTCGACTCAGATGACTTGTTAAAAGTTATTGATAATGTCAATAGTGATCACCATAAAGTTTCAGCTGGTGAAGTTCCAAAGGCACCAGGAATGAAATATAAGCATTACGCACCTAGCGCACAAGTGATTATTGTCGACGATGTCAATGATTTTAAACAGGCTATTTCTGAGTATGTTGCTAAAAATGTTCCATTAGGAGTTATGGCAACCGAACAAATTTTAAAAGAAGTACCATCAGGGATTAAAACATTTTCACTTGGTGAAGATGTAATTAGTGCTTCAAGAGATTTATTTGCCGGATTACGTCAATTAGACTCGGACCATGTGCAATATATTTTGGCCCAGGGCTTCCCAGACACAGGTCATGGAGCAGCCTACAGTAATCGGCTTAACAAATCAGCTGGAAATGCACACTATAAAAAATAAGGGAGACATATAATGTCTAAATTTACAGTATTGAACCATCCATTGATCCAACACAAACTTACAATTATCCGAAACAAGCACACAGGTACAAAGGTATTCCGTGAAGTTGCCAATGAAATTGGTGAGTTGATGGTTTATGAAATCACACGTGACTTGCCACTTAAGGATGTTGAAGTAGAAACACCAATGGGTAAATCTACACAAAAGGTCCTTGCAGGTAAGAAATTAGCTGTAATTCCAATCTTGCGTGCTGGACTTGGTATGGTTGATGGTGTCTTGGAATTGATTCCAGCTGCTAAAGTCGGTCACATTGGTATGTACCGTGATGAAAAAACTTTGAAACCACATGAATATTTTGTGAAACTTCCAAGCGATATCGATCAACGTGAACTATTTATCGTTGACCCAATGCTTGCTACTGGTGGGTCAGCTAACATGGCTATCGATGCTTTGAAGAAACGTGGAGCAAAGCACATGCGCTTGGTTGTTTTGGTTGCAGCTCCAGAGGGTGTTAAAGCTGTTCAAGATGCCCATCCAGACGTTGATATCTATGCAGCATCGCTTGATGAGAAGATTACCGATAGTGGCTATATCTTCCCAGGACTAGGCGATGCAGGTGATCGTTTGTTTGGGACAAAATAAAGATTTCATTGTTTTATTATATTTTATTTAGTGTTATTATTTTGTGGTATCAATTGTTTTCAATAAGCGAAGAAAGGAGGGTTATTATTGGATGATAAGTATAAGTTTATTGATTTCTTAGGCTTAAGATTCAATGTTGCAAATGACTTGTCAGTTCTTGTCTCTGCAATCCTCGTTTTCATTTTGGTATTTGCATTATCTCGCAAAATCACAATGAGACCTGGTAAAGCACAGAATGTACTCGAATGGATGATTGATTTTACTAACGGTATTGTAAAGTCGACAATGCCAGATGGGTCAGGTAGACGCTTTAATCTTTATGCATTTGTATTATTCCTATTTGTTTTTGTAGCTAATCAATTGGGATTAATATTCCAGCTAAAGGTCGGCGGATTCACATATATTAAGTCACCAACAACCAATCCATTGATTACAATGGGACTTGCAACAATTTCATTGCTGCTTTCACACTATTATGCTGTGAAGAAATTTGGATTTGGTGGCTATTTATCCAATTATGCGAGACCGGTAAAGTTCTTACTACCAATTAACCTTCTGGAAGAGTTTACAAACTTCCTAACATTATCATTGCGTCTTTACGGTAATATATTTGCCGGTGAAGTACTTCTTGCACTTATTGGAACTGTTGCAAAAAGTGTTGGAGCTGTTACCTTTGTAGCAGCAATACCATTAGCTATGGTATGGCAAGGCTTTTCTGTATTTATTGGAGCCATCCAAGCGTATGTATTTACCACCTTATCAATGGTTTATATTTCACGTAAAATGGAACAAGAATAACTTTTATTGGAGGATTTTTAATTATGAAAGATATTGCGGCAGCTCTTGCAGCTGGTATCGCTGCTCTTGGAGCATCAATCGGTAACGGACTTGTTATTTCTAAGACTCTTGAAGGAATGGCCCGTCAACCAGAAGTAGCTGACAAATTAAGAGGAACAATGTTCATTGGTGTTGGTCTTATTGAAGCTGTTCCTATCATCGCTATTGCTATTGCGTTCGTTATTCTTTTCGTTTAATACATATAGAAACCAAAATTTGGCGATAAAATAATTAAATCGCCTTTTTATATTTATGTATTTTATTTGAGAGGAAGGAGTGAAGAATATTGGCAGGTTTATTAGTTCTCGGAGCTAATCAAGTAGCTTTGGGTGACATGCTTTTCATTCTTGTTTCTTTCATCATTTTGGCATTGTTGGTCAAGCATTTTGCTTGGGGCCCTGTTACAAAGATGATGGATGCCAGATCTGAAAAGATTACTGGCGATCTTGATTATGCGGATCAGGAACGCTCACGTGCTGAAAAGTTGGCAAAAGAACGTGAAGATGCTCTTAAAAATTCACGTGCTGAAGCAGTGGGAATTGTAAATAAAGCTAAGGAGAGCGGTGAGACTCAAAAGAAGTCTATCGTCTCCGATGCTCATAGCGAAGCTGAAGAAGTAAGACAAAGAGCAAAATCAGATGCAGCTAAGGCTAAAGAAGATGCTATGGCTGGTGCACAAAAAGACATAGCTAATCTATCTTTGGAAATTGCTTCGAAGGTTATTTCTAAAGAACTTAACGCAGATGATCAAAAGTCACTAATCGACTCTTATATTAAGGAGTTGACGGTAAATGAGTCTAAGTAAAGTTCAAGTGGGAAAGCGTTATAGTAAGGCACTTTTTGAAGTGGCCCAAGAACAGGATTCTATTGAAGAGATGCTTGAAGATTTAAAGTCGTTAAAGCAGGTCTATGAAGAAAATCCCAGTTTGAGTTTTGCTCTTGCTGGACGTTCTATTTCTCGCACTGAAAAGCTAAAAATTTTGGATACTTTGAAGAGCCAATTTGGTTCTTTAATGCAAGATTTTCTTGGTTTAGTTTTTAACAATAATCGTATGGATTGTATCATCGAAATTGCAGACGCTTTCATTAATAAGTATGATGAAGAAAATGGCATTGTAGAAGCTACAGTCACTACGAGTATTGATTTAGGCGATGCTCAAGCTCAAAATCTTGAATCTGTGATTAAAAAGAGATTTTCAGTAAATAAAGTAAATTTAACGAAAATAGTTGATTCAAAAATCATCGGTGGCGTTATAATCCGTGTAGGAGACGAAGTTATCGATGGCAGTGTTATTAAGAGATTTAATGATATTAAGAAGACGCTATTGGTTAATTAATTAAGTCGAGGTGAAAAGAATGAGCATCAAAACTGAAGAGATTAGTTCACTGATCAAAGAACAGTTAAAGAACTATAAAAATGAACTCTCAGTTGATGAAGTAGGTACAGTTACATACGTCGGTGATGGTATCGCTCGTGCTAATGGCCTTGAGAATGCCATGGCGAGTGAATTGCTTGAATTCCAAGACGGTACTTTTGGTGTGGCTCAAAACCTTGAAAGTGATGATGTTGGTATCATTATTTTAGGTAGTTACGATAAAATTCGTGAAGGCGATACTGTTAAAAGAACAGGTCGTATTATGGAAGTTCCTGTTGGGGACAAGATGATCGGACGTGTCGTAAACTCTTTGGGTCAACCAGTAGATGGTCAGGGAGAAATTAAGACAGATAAGACAAGACCTATTGAATCACCTGCACCTGGTGTTATGCAACGTAAGTCAGTTTTCGAACCTTTACAAACAGGTTTGAAATCAGTTGACTCACTTGTTCCTATTGGTCGTGGTCAACGTGAGTTGATCATTGGTGACCGTAAAACTGGTAAAACATCAATTGCTATTGATACAATTCTTAATCAAAAAGATGAAGATATGATTTGTATCTATGTTGCAATTGGACAAAAGGAATCAACAATTAGAGCCCAAGTTGAAACCTTAAGAAAGCACGGCGCAATGGATTACACAATCGTTGTTGAAGCTGGTCCTAGTCAACCAGCACCTATGCTTTACTTCGCACCATATGCTGGTGCCGCAATGGGTGAATATTTCATGTATAACGGCAAGCATGTTTTGATTGTCTATGATGATTTAAGCAAGCAAGCTAATGCCTATCGTGAAATTTCGCTATTGCTTCGTAGACCACCAGGGCGTGAAGCATATCCCGGTGATGTTTTCTACTTGCACTCACGTTTGCTAGAACGTGCTGCTAAGTTGAGCGACAAATTGGGTGGCGGTTCAATGACTGCTCTACCTATTGTTGAAACACAAGCCGGTGATGTGTCTGCTTATATTCCAACTAACGTTATTTCTATCACTGATGGACAGATTTTCTTGAGTAGTGATATGTTCCACTCAGGTACACGTCCAGCTATCGATGCTGGTACATCTGTTTCTCGTGTTGGTGGGGATGCCCAAATTAAGGCTATGAAGAAGGTTGCTGGTACATTACGTCTAGATCTTTCTTCATATCACGAATTGGAATCATTTGCTCAATTCGGTTCTGATCTTGATGAAGCAACAAAAGCAAAACTAGATCGTGGTCGTCGTACTGAGGAAGTTCTAAAACAACCCGTACACTCTCCAGTTCCTGTTGAAAAACAAGTTTTGATTTTGTTTGCCTTGACAAGAGGATTCTTAGATAAGGTCAAAGTTGACGATATTAAAGAATATGAAGCTTCACTTTCTGAATATTTCGATGCTAACCATGCTGACCTTCTAAAGACAATCAAAGATACAGGTAAATTACCTGACGAAGATAAATTTAATGCTGATGTAAAGGAATTTACAGAAAACTTTTTAGCATCTAAGTCAGATGATGACAGTAAGCAAGATAAATAATACAGGAGGTTTAAATAATGGCTGAGTCACTTATGGATATTAAAAGAAGAATTTCTTCTACTAAGAAAACTGGTCAAATTACAAGAGCCATGCAAATGGTCTCTGGTGCTAAACTCTCTCGTATTGAAAAGAAATCTATTGCTTATCAATTGTATGAAAAAAAGGTTGAAGATATTGTTAGACATTTAACAGCGGCTGATGTTTTCAAGGAATTGTCAATTGCTGATGATTCGACTGATCCGCTAAGTCTTAACAGTCTTCTTAAAGTTCGTGAAGTTAAAAAGACTGCTTATGTTGTTATCACAAGTGATCGTGGACTTGTTGGTGGATATAATAGTAATATTTTGAAAGCTATGATGGATCTCTTTGAAAAGAAATATCATGGTGACCAAAGTAAATTTACGATTATTTCCCTTGGTGCTACTGGTACTGAATTCTTCAAGACACGTGGCTATGATATTGCTTATGAATATACTGGTTTACCAGATATTCCAACAGTTAAAGATATCACACCAATCATGAAGACGATTCTTCAAATGTATCAAGCAGAATTGTTTGATGAAATTGATATTTGTCACAACCATCACGTGAACTCATTGGTTTCTAATTTTTCTAATCAAAAATTGTTGCCTTTGACTGAACCTGACGATGTTTCCGCAGAAGAACAACAGGTTGCGACTGAATACATCACAGAACCTAACCCTAAAGCAGTTTTATCTGCAATTGTACCTCAATATATTGAGTGTTTGGTTTTAGGAGCAATGATGGATGCAAAAACAGCAGAGCATGCTGCTTCTGTTACAGCTATGAAGAGTGCGACTGATAATGCTAACGACCTTATTTCAGATTTGTCATTGCATTATAACCGTGCCCGTCAAGCTCAAATTACTACAGAGATCACTGAAATTATCGGTGGTGCTGCTGCACTTGAATAGTTTAGAAAGGAGCCAAATTAAATGAGTAGCAAAGGTAAAGTTATTCAGGTAATCGGTCCAGTTGTCGATGTTGAGTTTCCTTTGGATGGAGACTTGCCAGAACTTAATGATGCTTTAAAGATTAAGAAAAGCGACGGATCAATTATCACTCTTGAAGTTGCCCTAGAATTAGGTGATGGCGCCTTGCGTGCTATTTCCATGAGTTCTACCGATGGACTTCAAAGAGGTGCTGAAGTTGTTAATTCAGGCGGTCCAATTTCCGTACCAGTTGGTAAAGAAACTTTAGGTCGTGTGTTTAACGTTTTAGGTGAACCAGTGGATGGAGGTAAGGAATTTCCTTCTGACTTCCCAAGAAAGAGTATTCACCGTGAAGCACCTGCTTATGATCAATTAAATACATCAACAGAAATTCTTGAAACAGGTATCAAAGTTATCGATTTACTCGAACCTTACGTTCGTGGTGGTAAAGTTGGTTTGTTCGGTGGTGCCGGTGTTGGTAAAACCGTTTTGATTCAAGAGTTAATCCACAATATTGCTGAAGAGCATGGTGGTATCTCAGTATTTACTGGTGTTGGTGAAAGAACACGTGAAGGTAATGACCTTTATTATGAAATGAAGGAATCCGGTGTTCTTAAAAAGACGGCCATGGTTTATGGCCAAATGAACGAATCACCTGGTGCTCGTATGCGTGTTGCCTTAACAGGTTTGACAATTGCTGAGTACTTCCGTGATGTTGAAGGTCAAGATGTTCTATTGTTTATCGATAACATCTTCAGATTTACACAAGCTGGTTCTGAAGTTTCAGCTTTGCTAGGTCGTATGCCTTCAGCCGTTGGTTATCAACCAACATTGGCTACAGAAATGGGTCAATTGCAAGAAAGAATCACTTCTACTAAGAAGGGTTCTATCACGTCAATTCAAGCCGTTTATGTTCCTGCCGATGATTATACTGACCCTGCTCCTGCTACAACTTTCGCTCACTTGGATGCTACAACTAACCTGGAACGTAAGTTGACACAACAAGGTATTTATCCAGCTGTTGATCCATTGGCATCATCATCATCTGCTCTTGATCCTGATATTATCGGACAAGAACACTATAATGTTGCTACTGAAGTTCAAGAAGTTCTTCAAAGATATCATGAACTTCAAGATATCATTTCTATCTTAGGTATGGATGAGTTGTCTGACGAAGAAAAGACTGTCGTTGCACGTGCCAGAAGAATTCAATTCTTCTTGTCACAAAACTTCAGTGTTGCTCAACAATTTACTGGTATTCCAGGTTCTTATGTTCCTGTTTCAGAAACAGTTAAGGATTTCCGTGCTATCTTAGATGGTAAATATGACGATATTCCTGAAGATGCCTTCAATGGTGTTGGTGGAATTCAAGATGTCATTGATAAAGCCAAAAAGATGGGCTGGAAGCCAGCTGATGGTCAAGACGATAATGCTGAACAAGCAGTCGCCAATTAACGATAGGGGGAGATAATATGGCTGAAAACATAATGACGGTCAATATTGTTACTCCTGATGGTGTTGTTTACGATCATCATGCAAAACTCGTTGTTTTAAGTACCATTGATGGTGAAATTGGTGTCATGGCTCACCATGCTCCAATCATCGCCCCATTGGTGATTGATGAAGTTCGTGTCCGTCGTGTCGACAAACCTCATCATGAAGATTCTATCGCGGTAAATGGCGGGTTCTTGGAGTTTAGCAATGATCTAGTATCAATCGTCGCTAACAGTGCCGAAAGAGCTAGAGACATTGATTTAAGACGTGCTGAATATGCTAAGCAAAAGGCTGAAGAGACAATCAAGGTTGCTGAACAAAAACACAATGTTGATGATTTAGCCCGTGCTCAAGTTTCTCTACGTAAGGCTATAAATAGAATTAACGTAGGTTCACACAAATAAATTGTAAAATCAAAAGATCAAGCATTTGCTTGGTCTTTTTTTGTTTTAAAGAAATCTAAAGTATTGTCATTAAATGATGTCAAATCTTAAAAAAATGTTAGTATTTAGAAAAGTGAGGTTTATAAAATGACAAACATTGGAGTAAATGCCATAATTACGCTTGTGAGCCATATTATCTTTATTTGGATCAGTTTTAACGTCTTGCAAGTGGTAGATTGGAAAAAGTTATATAACAAAACCAACCCTAAAATGTTACAATTACTTGTAGCGTTTATTGCAATCGCTCTAGGTTATACAGTAAGCTCTTTTTTTATGAGCATTTTTAGTCTATCGCAAAATATAGCCTTGCTTTTTAAATGATTCCAGGTTTTGGAGGAGAATATTGTGCAACAAATAATCGTAAATGGACCTACGCAATTAAAAGGAACTGTCAGAATTGAAGGTGCAAAAAATGCCGCTTTGCCTATCTTAGCAACGACTATTTTAGCATCAAAGGGTAAGACCCTTTTAACTAATATCCCTCCGTTATCGGATGTAATAACAATGTCTAAAGTTTTAAAGGCTTTGGATGCCAAAGTTTCTTATGATGAATCTGACGAAGTATTAACAGTAGATACAAGCAAAGGAGTAGGGACAACTGCTCCTGAAGAGTTAGTCGATAAAATGCGTGCTTCAATCGTCGTTTTAGGACCTCTATTAGCCAGAAATAAGGCAGCACATGTAGCAATGCCTGGTGGCTGTGCAATCGGTTCTAGACCAATTGATTTGCATATCAAAGGCTTGGAAGCAATGGGTGCAAACTTTACTCAAAATGGCGGCTTTATTGATGCTACAACGGAAGGTTTGCATGGTGCAAACATTTATCTTGATTTCCCAAGCGTTGGCGCAACCCAAAATATTATGATGGCTGCAACTTTAGCTGATGGTGAAACAGTTATTGATAATGCCGCCAGAGAACAAGAAATTGTTGATCTTGCTAACGTTTTAAGCAAGATGGGTGCAAATGTCACTGGAGCAGGTACGAATACTGTTCGTATCGAAGGTGTTTCAAGTTTACATGGTTGTGAACATTCAATTATGCAAGATAGAATAGAAGCTGGAACCTTTATGATTGCCGCTGCTGTTACTGGTGGAGATATTTTCATCAAGGATGCTGTGGCAATTCACAACCGTCCTTTAATTTCGAAATTAAGAGAAATGGGCGTTTCTATTGAAGAAAGCGATGATGGCATTCACGTCGTTTCAAATGGTCGCTTAAAACCTGTTGATGTTAAGACGATGCCACATCCTGGATTCCCAACTGATATGCAAGCTCAAATGACGCTCGCACAACTATTAAGTGTTGGAACTACTGTTATGACAGAAACTGTTTTTGAAAACAGATTTATGCATTTCCCAGAATTCGGCAAGATGAAAGCCGAGTATAAGATTGAAGGTAATTCTGTTATTATGTTCGGTCCAGCCCAACTAAGTGGTGCTAATGTTGCTGCTACTGATTTACGTGCTGCTGCAGCACTGGTATTAGCAGGATTAGTTGCTGAAGGAGAGACTCGAGTTTCAAACCTTCAATATTTGGATCGTGGATATTATAATTTCACTGAAAAGTTAAGAAATTTAGGTGCTAAAATTAGACGAGTTTCAATTGATGAATCTGGTCGAGAAAGATTAGTATTAAATACAATACCAAGTGTTACAAAATTGGCTTAAATCTGACTTAAGGAAGTGGAAATTCCACTTTCTTTTTTTATTGGCAATTTAATGATTAGGCTGGTTATGATATACTTTTTGTGTTTAGATTTTGGAGGATAAGGTATGTCAAAATATCTAGGAATTGATTTGGGTACAGCAAATGTACTTATTGATGTAAAAGGAGAAGGTATCGTTTTAAACGAGCCTTCAGTTGTAGCAATTAATACAAAGAATAATGATGTAGTGGCTGTTGGTAAAGATGCCTACATGATGGTTGGAAGGACTCCAGCAAATATTAAAGCAATTCGTCCCTTAAAAGATGGCGTGATTGCAGATTTTGATATTACTGAAAAAATGCTTCAATACTTTATTGATAAATTAAATGTTGGCGGTCGTTTTTCAAAACCAACTATTATGATTTGTGCACCAACCAATGTAACGCCAGTTGAACAAAAATCGATTATTGAAGCTGCTGAACAAGCTGGTGGCGGCAAGGTCTATTTACAACTTGAACCTAAGGTTGCCGCTGTCGGTGCTGGTTTAGATATCTTTAAACCACAAGGAAATATGGTAATCGATATTGGTGGCGGTACTAGCGATATTGCTGTTATTTCAATGGGAGATATCGTCACAAGCCGTTCATTGCGTTTTGCTGGTGATAAGATGACGACTGCAATTCAAAGCTTTATCAAGCAACGTCACAGTTTGATTATTGGTGAAAGAACTGCTGAGCAAATTAAGATTGAAATTGGTTGCGTAATGGATGCTGACGAAAGCAAAACTTTCTCAGCTAGCGGAATTGATATTGTTAGTGGTTTGCCAAAAGAAATCACTACTAATGAAGTTGAAATTCAAGGTGCGTTGGAAGATGGCGTAGAGCAAATTGTCAGCGCCGCTCGCAACGTTTTAGAGCAAACACCACCAGAACTATCTGGTGATATTATTGACCGTGGTATCATGCTTACAGGTGGTGGTGCATTATTGAGAAACTTGGATAAGCTATTATCTGAAAAACTTCAAGTACCAGTTCTATTAACAGATAGCCCATTAGATTCAGTTGCTTTAGGTACTGGTGTTTTGTTGGATAATATTGAAAAACATAAGAAATACTAGGATGAAAAATGAAAAAAGACTTTGGTAAAGAATATCGTCATGATGTTTTTAGAAAAATAGGTTGGGTACTATTATTAATGTTAATCTTCTTAGTCTTAGGGATGCTGATAGGTTCAGCTTTGGGTGGTTCGAATCCACTGGCTGTTCTATGGCCAGGAACCTGGATGCATATGTTCGATTTTCTAAGGTAGTATGCTAAAGAAAATATTAATTGGAATCGTAAGATTCTATCAAAATTTTATCTCTCCAGTATTGCCACCCAGTTGTCGATATTACCCAACGTGTTCGACTTACTTTATAGATGCGGTCAAAAAGCACGGTGGAATTTTAGGATCGATTATGGGAATAGCACGAATTTTTAGGTGCAATCCATTCGTTCGTGGTGGAGTTGATCCGGTGCCAGATAATTTCACTATTTTTAGAAATCCTCATCCGGAAAAATATGAGGACGAAATTATCGCAAAAAAATTTCATAATAAAAAGTAGGGAAGATTTAATGTCTAGTAGAAAAAAATCAGTTGAAATAAGTTTAAAAGATATCAGTGATAATCCTGAAACATACGAACTTTGGGATCGTAAGAAATACATTGGTACAATTAAAAAAGACGGAGATCGTTATTTATCATTTGTTGAAAGCAACGATACTCCGTTCAAGTCAGTTAAATTAGATGATGCAATCAATGAATTGCTAATGCAATACAATTTACATAATCATTAATCAGGTGTAAATATGCAAATAAGAGAAAATAGAAGAAAAAATGATGTGGATTCAAGAATCGATTACGGCATAATTTTTTCCGTAATGATGTTAGCGCTCATTGGTATCATGTCAATCTACGTTGCGACAGTTCAAGATTCGCAGAATCCTTTAAAAAATGTAGCTAGCCAAATAGTTTGGTATGTCATCGGTGCTGTAGTCATCGCCGTGATAATGCAGTTTGATGCAGAGCAACTTTGGCAAGTGGCTAATTATGCTTACTATGCGGGATTGGCGTTGCTGTTTTTAGTCTTAATCTTTTATAGTAGGTCGTATGCGGCAAACACTGGTGCTAAGAGTTGGTTTGCCATCGGTTCATTCACATTCCAACCATCTGAAGTTATGAAGCCAGCGTTTATTCTAATGCTGGGAAAAGTAATTACCAATCATAATAGCGAATATCGCTCACACACGATTAGAACCGACTTTTTGTTGATTGGTAAGATGTTGCTTTATACTTTGCCAATCATGGTTTTATTGAAGTTGCAAAATGACTTTGGTACAATCTTAGTTTTCGTCGCCATTTTGGGTGGAATGATTCTAGTTTCTGGAATTGATTGGCGGATTTTATTGCCAGCTTTCTTGATTGTTGCAGTTGTAGGTGGAACAGCTTTACTATTTGCGACAACTGATTGGGGTCGACAAATTTTAGGCAATTTCGGTTTTAGATCTTACCAATTTGCCCGAATCGATAGTTGGCTCGATCCATCAGCTGATACTTCTGAAAATGGTTATCAGATTTGGCAAAATATGAAGGCTATTGGATCTGGACAATTATTTGGTAAAGGATTCAATGTCTCGAATGTGTATGTTCCAGTTCGTGAATCAGATATGATTTTTTCCGTTATTGGTGAGAATTTCGGTTTTGTCGGTTCATGTGTTTTAATTTTGTTGTACTTTTTATTAATTTATCAAATGGTTCAAGTGACTTTTGATACAAAGAATGAATTTTATGCTTATGTATCAACAGGTGTCATTATGATGATCTTGTTCCATGTTTTTGAAAATATCGGTATGAGCGTTGGATTATTGCCACTGACAGGTATTCCGTTGCCCTTTGTCTCGCAAGGTGGTTCAGCGTTGTTAGGAAACATGATTGGAATTGGATTGATAATGTCAATGAGATTCCATCACAAGAGCTATATGTTTGAAAACGGTACATTTGGACAAGGCAGGTAAATAATATGAGTAATAAGAATTATTATTGGGTAAAAAAAGGTGAAAAGACAACACGTATAGGCTTGACTAAAGAGGCTCAAGAGGCTTTAGGCGATGTCAAATATGTTGAATTACCTGATTTAGATAGTGAAATTAAAAAAGGTGAATCAAGTGGCGAGATTGAAGCACAAAAGGCTGTAGTTGAGCTAGAATCGCCAGTTAGCGGGAAAATCGTTAAAGTTAACGATAAATTAAATGATAATCCAGAGTTATTAAATAGTAGTGAAAAAAATGCATGGTTCTTTGAGGTAAATAATTAAATTTTTAAAATTTATCTTTTTATCGCTACTTATTTCTTGCAACATTTTTTAATAACTGTTTAAATTATCCTTGGAATTAATAAATGAATGGGGATAGTTTAGAATGAAAATCTTAGGTGAAAAGATCCGCCATTACAGAAAACTCAGAGGTATTTCTCAATCTGAGTTAGCTGATGGCATATGTACACAGGCAACTGTCAGCCTGATTGAAAAAAAAGACAAGATTCCAAGCATGGAAATATTGGTTCGTATTTGTGAAAGACTGGGTATCACAATGAACCTTGTTATCGTCAATGACGATAGTCAAATATATTCAATTATTAGCGATATTAAGAAGTCATTCTATCAAGATGATTTCGATGACATTAGTGACAAACTGGGTAAGCTTAAAAACATCAATGTCAATAATAAGCAAGAAATCAAGTTGATTCACTTCTTCAATGGTTTGATTGAATATGTTTCTAGCAAGAATTATGACAAAGCAATTTTTGATTTTAATCGTGCAATGAATGTCAATATTGCTAATGTTGATATGTATGACATTTTAATTGATGTCTTTACAGCAAAAGCTTATATCAACAAAAAGTCAGTTGATGAAGCAAGAGTTTATTATAATCAAGCTAAAGACTTGATTAAATCTAGTCTAGGCAAGATTGGTGATGAGAATTACCACGATAGCATTTTGATTTATGCCAATATGGCTGACTTGTCATTGAAATTAGATGATAACGACAAAGCAATCGAATATGCTAATGAAGGTATTATCATTGCTAGGAAAGAACAAACATTGTTCAAACTTGACGAAATGTACTGCTACTTAGCTGAAGCAGGCACTCGTGAAGGTCAAAAAACTGATGAAGATTATATTAAAGCTTATGTAATCTCAAGTATCAGTGAAAACAAACAAGTTTTTGAAAAGTTAAAATCTAAAGTAAAAGATATGCACTTGAACATCTTTTAATAAAAAACAATTTATTAAATTCCAATAATGCAAAAGAGGTTCACCGATTTTAAAAATCGGTGAACCTCTTTTTTTCATTCAATTATTATGGCTGTACGATAAATAAAGTTGATAGGTATTTTGCCATCAACTTTATTTTTGTATACCATTTATTAGTAATAACCATTTAAGAACACCAAAAAAGGACACCATTCATGCCCTTTAGATGTTCGACC
>NZ_VDFO01000003.1:0-78840 GCF_009600995.1 Companilactobacillus halodurans
TATTAAGCGTATCAATCTTCAAATTTTTTGGCTCCGAGCAAGCTCGTCAGCCAAATAAAAAACAGCTAGACCAATTATGATCTAACTGCTTATGTAAACTGCCATCAACTTAATTTGACGAACAGCCGATAAAGCTACCTTCTAAACGAATTAACTTTATTTTTTATTATCATTATTTAATTTAATAATTTCTAAAATTACATCGACAGCTTTTTCCATTGACTCTTCAGCCACATATTCAAAGCGTCCGTGCATGTTTTCGCCACCAGCAAACAAGTTTGGTGTTGGTAGACCCATAAAGGAAATTGTTGAACCATCAGTCCCACCACGAACTGGGGCTTCATCTGGTTCTATATCCAAGTTCTTCATAGCTTGTTCAGCTAAGTGAACTACTTCCATATGGTCTTTCATAACATCATACATGTTGTAGTATTGGTCGCCCATATCGATTTTAACAGTACCCTCACCATACTTGTCATTCAATGACTTAACGATTTCTGTGACCTTGTCCTTGCGGCTTTTTAGACCGTCACGTTCAAAGTCACGAATAATATAATTCATATCAGTATGATCGATTGAACCTTGTTCATCGCAAAGTAAGAAGAAACCATCACGACCATCAGTCTTTTCAGGTACTTCATCAGCAGGAAGGGCACTTTGGAATTCATTAGCAATTAACAATGAGTTGACCATGATACCCTTAGCGCCAGATGGGTGAACATCTTTACCAGTAATATGAACTTTCAAACTAGCAGCACTGAAAGTTTCAAATTCCAATTGACCTACTGGACCACCATCAACTGTATAGGCGAAGTCGGCACCAAAGTCTTTGACATCAAAATGCTTAGCACCTGTTCCGATTTCTTCATCAGGACCTAAGCCGATTTTAATTTCACCGTGTTTAACTTCTGGATGACCAATCAAGTATTCCATGGCTGTAATGATCTCAGCCACACCAGATTTATCATCGGAACCTAAAAGTGTATCGCCACTAGCAGTAATCAAAGTTTGACCAGCGTAGTTCTTCAATGAAGGAAAAACAGCTGGGTCCAAAGTATATTCGCCTTTATCGTCCAAGTTGATAACGCTCTTGCCATCATAATCTTCAACGATTTTAGGTTTGATATTTTCAGAATTAAAGTCAGCAGTATCGATGTGAGAAATCAATCCTAAGACTGGAACATCCTTATCAAGATTTGAAGGCAACTTAGCCGTTAAATATGAATCAACTTTCCGGATTTTGACATCCTCCATGCCGATTTCTTTTAATTCATCAGCCAGCTTCTCTAAAAAGACTGTTTGTCTCTTCGTCGAAGGAATTGTTGTTGAATTCTCATCTGAACGGGTATTTTGCTTAACATATCCCAAAAAGCGAGGAATCAATTTTTCATATTTTATTGCCATTTTTATACGCTCCCTATAAGAAATTATATGGTTCTGTATCCACTTCTGATTGTACTATATCTACATCGAATTTATTAGATTTTTTCCAATCATTTAAGATACTTGCCATTTCTTTAATAAAGATTACTTCAATATGGTGACCGGGATCGATTACATTCAGACCATTAGCCATCATATCCTGGGCCGTATGGTAGTAAACATCTCCAGTAATAAAGGTATCGGCACCAGCCTTCAAAACTTCTGGATAAAACTTGCCAGCATCGCCACCGATTATGGCAACATTTTTAACTTTTTGTCCTAAATCAGATTTTACGTAGCGTAAATTCTGAACATGAAAGGCATCACGAACCATTTTGGCGAAATCAACTAAATCCATAGGTTCTTTCAATTGACCCATACGACCAATCGAATAATCGTCATTTTCATCTATGAAGCGAGCATTTTCCAAACCTAATTCTTCCATCAACCAGTCATTCATACCATCATGAGCTTTATCAATATTAGTATGAGCGGCATAGACGGAAATATTATGAGATAACAAGTCACAATACATTTTATTTTGTGGCGAAGCTAAATCTAAATTATGAGCAGCATGAAACATCAATGGATGGTGTGCCACAATCAAGTCGACCTTTTTTTCAATGGCTTCTTGAACCACATTTGGTCTGACGTCTAAGGCTGTCATAACGGTTTTGACATCTTGCTTACGATCGCCTAATTGAAAACCTGTGGGGTCACCTTCCATTTTAATTGATAATGGTGCAGTTTCTTCTATTCTATTAATAATATCTTGAACTTTAACCATTTAGAGTATCTCCTCAATATATTTAATATATCGGTTCATTACATCAATTTTATCTTGATCGACTTTTTTAGCATGACCCATGTTCTCAACTGCCTTTTGATAGCTATTGAGTTTATGTTGCCACTTAGCAACAAAAGTCTTTGTCTTCTTATCGATCAAAATTGGTCCCATCAAAAATTGGGCTTCAGTCAAACTAACTGGATTCTCAACTTTGTTAGCTTTGATAATTTCGTAAACGTGATGATCTTCTTCAACGATATCTTCATCGACGATTGCAAAATTATTCTCCACCAACCAGTGACGTACAAGAGGCTCACCAATGTTAGGTTGCAGAATTAAAGTCTTAACGTTTTGCAGTTGTTCAGTTGTCGCTCTGGTTAAAATATTTTGAATCAATATTCCTCCCATTCCGGCAATCACAACTGTGTCAATTGCGTCGTTATCAGTAATAACCGCAAGACCATCACCTAAACGAACATCAATTTTTTCACTGAGTCCGAACTTCTCGACGTCTTCTTTTGAGCGAGACATTGGACCAGGTGCCACTTCACCTGCAATCGCATATGAAGCAACTCCTTGTTCGATTAATTCTACGGGCAAATAAGCGTGGTCTGATCCGATATCAGCCACTCTCACATTGTTATCAACCATTTGATAAACAGCTTGTAATCTCTTTGATAGTAAAGTCACATTGTCCTCTATTCTGCAGTCTTTCTGTCTAAGTCTGTCATGTATTCACGTGTCATTGGCATTGCAGTACCACTAGGTCCGTTTGTCAATAAGTATTGCACAACATCGATGTTACCACTTTCAAATGAAGCAGCACAGGCTTGAAGATATAAGTCCCACATACGAACGAATCTTTCGCCATACATCTGCTTAACTTGGTCCTTGACCTTGTTGAAGTTGTGATCCCAAATTTCAACTGTCTTTTGATAGTGACGACGAAGTGGTTCTAAGTCATCGATTTGGAGTTTAGCATCCAAGATATGACCAACGTTTTCCTTAAGATCAGGAATGTAGCCACCTGGGAAGATATATTTAACTAACCAAGCATCGACACCGACACCATAATGTTGGCCAGTAATACCGTGAATCAAAGCATTAGCATTTGGCTTCAAAAGGTCTTTAACAGTTTGGAAATAGCCAGGCAAGTTTTCCTTACCAACGTGTTCGAACATACCAACTGAAACGACGTGATCGAATTTTTCGTTGACTTCACGGTAATCTTCAAGCATAACTTCCATTTGGTCAGTTAAGTTTTCGTCTTGAATCTTTTGGTTAACGTAATCGTATTGTTCTTGACTAAGAGTTACACCCTTAGCTTTCAAGCCGTATTCTTTAGCAGCTGTGAACATAAATGTTCCCCAACCACAACCAATATCAAGGATTGTTTCTCCAGGTTTAGTATTCAACTTATTTAAAATATGGTGAACTTTGTTCATTTGAGCTTGTTCCAAAGTGTCCTCAGGAGTTCTGAAATAAGCACATGAATATGTCAAAGTCTTATCAAGCCATAACTTATAAAAATCATTACCGATATCATAGTGTTCTTGAATTTCTTTTTTATTTCCTTCTTCAGTGTGACTGAACTTAGGAATGATTTTCTTTAATTTGGCACTGGACATGAAACTGTCTGATTGTGTGTAAGCTGAAGAAATCAATTTTTGGATTGAGCCATCAATTTCAATCTTCTTGTCCATATATGCTTCACCTAAAGTAAGTGTGGCATGTTTAACAACCTCAGATATAGGAATCTTATCATTAAATTTGATAGTTATATCAGATTTTCCCTCTGGTCCGTAATTCTTTTCTTTGCCATCCCAAAAAATAACTTTAATAGGAATAGTAAATGAACGTTCAAATATTTCATCATAAATCTTTTTATCTAACATAACATCCTCCAAAATAAATATATACTAATTGTAAATCAAAATGTGAAAAAATATAAATGAAAACTCCCAATTTTCAGAAACATATTCATAAAAATGTCTTTAAAAGCACTTTTTTCACAAAAAAAGAGGATTGCTCTAGGGCAATCCTCAAAACAGTTACTATTTTACTCAAGAAAATCCTTTAATTGTTTAGATCTTGATGGGTGACGCAACTTTCTCAATGCCTTTGCTTCAATCTGACGAATTCTTTCACGAGTAACACCGAAGACTTTACCAACTTCTTCAAGTGTTCTTGTACGACCATCGTCAAGGCCGAAACGAAGACGTAAAACATTTTCTTCACGATCTGTTAAAGTATCCAAAACATTTTCAAGTTGTTCCTTCAACAATTCATAAGAAGCGTGGTCTTCAGGACTTGTTGCATCAGAATCTTCAATGAAATCGCCAAGGTGCGAGTCGTCCTCTTCACCAATAGGTGTTTCCAATGAAACTGGTTCTTGAGCAATCTTCAAGATATCACGAACTTTACCAGTAGGCATATCCATTTCAGCACCAATTTCTTCTGGAAGTGGTTCACGACCCAAATCTTGAAGCAATTGACGTTGAATTCTAATCAACTTGTTGATGGTCTCAACCATGTGAACTGGAATACGAATAGTTCTAGCTTGGTCAGCAATAGCACGCGTGATAGCCTGTCTAATCCACCAAGTTGCATAAGTTGAAAACTTAAATCCCAAACGGTAATCAAATTTTTCAACAGCCTTCATCAGACCCATGTTACCTTCTTGAATCAAGTCCAAGAATTGCATTCCACGTCCAACGTATCTCTTAGCAATTGAAACAACCAAACGAAGGTTAGCTTCAGCCAAAGCTTGTTTAGCTTCTTCATCGCCTTGTTCAATCTTCAAAGCAAGGTCAACTTCTTGTTGAGCATTAAGCAAAGGAACACGACCAATTTCCTTTAAGTACATTCTAACTGGGTCGTTAACTTTAATATCAGTAGTAGTTGTAGTAGATTTCTTACTCTTTTTAGCCTCGCTCTTTTCTTTCATAAGAGCTAGCTTACTTGGATTACCTTTATCATCAACAACACCGATACCAACATCTTCAAGCTCACTGATGAAGTTGTTCAAAGCCTCGCCTTTTAATTTGTAAGGTTTGATGATTTTTTCTTGAAGGTCATCTTCTGTAATCTTACCGGTCTTTTTAAGATCTTTGATAAGTTTTTTAGTAGCAGCTTTCAATTCTTTTGATACTTTTGGTGTTTTTGTTGCTGTTTTCTTTGTAGCCATATATTATATTCCTCCAGTATGCTTAATTGCTAAGGATTCTTCTCAGATTAATCAATTTTTGAGCTAATTCCAACTGCAATTTGTTGTCGCCAACTAAAGCAGCTTTCTTCAACTGTTGATTGATATCTCCAAGCTGTGACTCTAAACCTGAATTTTTGATATTCCTCATATAATCATCAATTTCTTGATCATTATATTCTTCAGGCATATTCATCATCTCTAATTCCGCTAACAAATTTTTATCTTCATCGCTTAAAAAGTTCATGAACTCAGAAATATTAACATCCTCGTCAATATCTTCTTCTTCAACATAAGCTAGCAATGAATCAAAAATTCGTTGGTAGTCTTGATGAACGAAACTAAAACCATCACCTTTCAGATTTACTCTGATTTCAGGGAAATTGATTGCCCAATATAGTAAATATCTCTCAGACTTTTCTAAGCGGTCATACTTAGGCTTGACAGTAGATGTGACCTTTTCTAAAGCCTTTTTTTGGACATTTTTGTAATTGTTAGCTGGTTTTTGGATTTCCATTTGTCGACGCAAGGAATCTAATTCCTTATTGATCGACTCTTTAGAAACACCCATTTCATCAGCAACTTTTCCAACATACATATCAACTTCAACGGGTGATTGCAATTTAACAATTTCTTGCAATGACTGATTTAGAAATTCTAATTGGTCATGTTCGTTGTTCAGATTATAATTGCGTTTGAAGTAATTCAAAATAAAGGAAATTGGAGTTTGCACGCCACCATTTGCTAAATTTTGAAACTTCTGTGCGCCTTCGCTTCTGATATATTCATCGGGGTCCTTCTTATCAGGGATACTGATCACGCCATAAGTGAACCGGTCATCGGTCAATTGCGTCAAAGCCCGATAAGTTGCCTCGACTCCGGGGTCATCTCCGTCATAGCAGACATTGATTTTATCAGTCAATCGACTCAAAACATAAAGCTGATCGTCGGTCAAACTGGTACCCATCGAAGCTACTCCATTAGTAACGCCTGCTTTATAAGCACTGATAACATCCATAAATCCTTCAAAAAGGATTACGTTTCCTTTCTCACGGATTTCTTTTTTGGCATTATTTAAATTAAACAACGTCTTACCTTTATTGAAAATCTCAGTTTCAGGACTATTCAAATATTTTGCCGTTGAAGCATTCTTATCTAAAACACGCCCTGAAAAGGCAATAATATTACCAGACTCATCAGTGATTGGAATCATCACCCGATCACGAAAGCGGTCAAACAACTCGCCCTCTTGATTTTCAGCGAACAATCCTGATTTTCGTAAAACATCTTCTGTGATTTCACGATCTTTGAAAAACTGTAATAAAAGATTATTATTATTAGGCGCATATCCGATTCCAAATGTTTGAATCAAATCATCCGAAAGATCTCGATTCTTCAAGTACTTCAAAGCTGGAGTACCATTTTCAGTCTTAGTCAGAATGTGACTGTAAAGTTTAGCCGCATCGCTATACATTTTTAATAATGTTCGACTGTCAGAATTTTGATATTGCGTGTTTCTAGCTTCATATTGATCAGGAACGGGAATATTCCCCATTTGGGCAACTTCAATTACAGATTCTGGAAAACTCTTATTTTCCATTTCCATAATGAATTTATAAACATTTCCACCACGACCACAGCTAAAGCAATGAAAAATTTGTTTGTCCTCCGCAACTGAAAACGATGGTGTTCGTTCCTCATGAAACGGGCAAAGTCCAAACAAATTTTTACCAGATTTCTTTAACTGTACATATTTGCTGATAACATCGACAATATTAGTCTTCGAGGTAACTTCATCAATGAATTCCTGAGGAATTCTCGTTGCCATGGCCGTCACCTCCTCATATGTTTAACAAAACGGTGAATCATAATTTAACACATTCATTTCATGAAAACAAACATGTTGCATCAATACATAACGACCAAGAAATAAAAAAGTGCTCCCACAAAAAGTGCAAACTGGCACCACTGGTCGCTTGTCAACTATTTATTATACACGGTCTATCTAAAAAGTCACGTCATTTAACTGGTAATTTATAACTTTTTTGATTGGAAATAAAAAAGCAATCATACCCTTGAGGATATAATTACTTTTTAGAATATTAATTATTTAGTAAGTACTTTTGACAAGTCACCTAATTTGGCAATCAAGTGATTAGCAATAACTAGTTGTGTCAAACGATTATTCTTAACTTTTTCATCCTTAGCCATAATCATATTCTCATCGAAGTATGAATCGATTGTAGGACGTAAAGCGGCTAATTGTTTGAACAAAGCTTCAGCACTGTCGTCACTGACATTGGCAACTTGTTCTTTTAACTTAGCTTCTGATGGATTTTCAAACAATGCATCATCAACTGTTAAGTCATCAGAATAATCAAACTTAGCTTTCTTAGATAAGTTAACGATTCGACCAAGAGCTTCCATCACTACCTTGAAGTCATCGTCGTTAGCATGATTTTGTAAGACTTTTGCAACGTCGATCATCTTGATTGGATCAATATTTGAACCACCAGCCACAGCATCAATAATATCAACACGAATCTTATCTTGTTTCAACAATTGACGTACACGATCAATCATGAAATCGTTGACGTCTTTTTCATGCTTACTCAAGTCTAATTTTGCTGGAATAGTTAGATTAGCTTTCAAATAATCTTGCAAATCATCTAAGTTCATTGACCATTGGTTTTGATTCAAGATTCTGATAATACCATAGGCTTGACGACGCAAGGCGTATGGGTCATTTGAACCACTTGGAATCAAGTCAACGGCAAAAAATGTGATGATGGAATCCAATTTGTCAGCAATTGCCAAAGCTGCACCAACTTTAGTTTCAGGCAAATCGCCTTCTGAAGAAATTGGCATATAGTGTTCTCTGATTGCTTGAGAAACGCCTTTTGTTTCACCCATGATTTCAGCGTACTTCTCACCCATGACACCTTGTAACTCTGAGAACTCGTCGACCATGCTTGTTACCAAGTCGAATTTATAAATGTCACTAGCACGTAATAGGTCGGTCTTTTCTGAAGCTGACAAACCAAATAAATCTGCTAGGTAATCGGCAATTTGGTGAACACGAGCCATTTTTTCGTACATTGTACCGATTTTAACGTGGAAGTTAACTGATTTGAGTTTTTCAACGTAATCAGCAATAGTCTTCTTTTGGTCTTCTTTAAAGAAGAAGTCGGCATCTTCCAAACGAGCAACAAGCACTTTTTCGTTACCACGAACAACATTTTCAATGTGTTCTGAATTACCGTTTCTAACCCCAATAAAGTACGGAGCAAGGTTGCCTTCTTGGTCACGAACATAGAAATATCTTTGGTTATCCTTCATTGAAGTAATCAAAACTTCGTCAGGGATTTCCAAATATTTCTTATCAAATGAGCCATAGAATGTTGTTGGATACTCAACTAAGTTGTTAACTTCTTCCAATAAATCAGCGTCAACATCAATATCCCAGTCGTTATCCTTGGCAATTTTATCAATTTGGTCAGAGATAATTTGTTTACGTTCTTTAGCATCAGCAATCACAAATTGTGATTTTAATTTTTCAACGTAATTTTTAGCATCGTCAATTTCGATATCTTCACCTAAGAAACGGTGTCCACGTGTCATGCGACCTGATTTAATATCGAGCACTTGAACAGGAACTTCTTTGTTATCAAGCAATGAAACTAACCAGTGAATTGGTCTGATATATTCGAAATCATATGAGCCCCAACGCATTCTTGTTGGGAAGGTAATTGCTGTAATTACCTCGTCCATATGAGTCAAAATATCTTCAACTTTTTTACCGTCTTCGTGTTTTTGAATATAGGCGTATTCAACACCTTTTAGTTCTTCAAAAAAGATGTCGTCAGGAGTCATCTTTTGGCCACGGGCAAATCCTTGAGCAGCTTTAGTCCAGTTGCCATCAGCATCTTGAGCAATTTTCTTTGATGGTCCCTTAGCTTTAACATCAATATCAGTTTGCTTGTCAGCAATTCCCTTAACAAGAATCGTCAAACGTCTAGGAGTCGAAAATTTTTCGATTGAATCAAAGGAAATACGATTTTCTTTTAAGAATTTTTCAGCTCTTTGAGCAAATTGGTTAACACTCTTAGTAACGACATGGGCTGGCATTTCTTCCAAACCGATTTCTAATAAGTAATTTTTAGGCATTTTCATTCTCCTTTACTTGGCTGTTTGCTAGAAGTGGGAAGCCACGTTTCTTTCTTTCTTCAACGAAGGCTTTGGCAACCTTGTGAGCCATCTTTCTAATTCTTGACAAGAAGGCAGCACGTTCTGTAACTGAAACCGCACCACGAGCATCAAGCAAGTTAAATGTATGTGAACATTTCAAAATATAATCGTAAGCTGGGTGAACTAAGCCTAAATCCATCAAGCGATTAGCTTCTTTTTCGTATTCATCGAAGAATTTAAACAACATATCTTGATTGCTTTCTTCAAATGAATATTTTGAGTGTTCATATTCTGGTTCTTTGAAAATATCACCGTATAAAACGCCGTCGCCCCACTCAAGATCGTAAACTGAGTTAACATCTTGAATATATGAAGCTAAACGTTCAACACCATATGTAATCTCACTAGTTGTTGGATGACATTGGAGTCCACCGACTTGTTGGAAGTATGTAAATTGTGAAACTTCCATACCATCAAGCCAAACTTCCCAGCCAACACCGGCACAGCCCATTGAAGGGTTCTCCCAGTTATCTTCAACGAAACGAATATCATGTTCCAAAGGTTCAATTCCTAAAGCTCTCAATGAATCCAAGTAATATTCTTGAATATTTTCTGGAGCTGGCTTCATAACAACTTGGAATTGGTGGTGTTGGTACAAACGATTAGGGTTCTCGCCATAACGACCATCAGCTGGACGTCTTGATGGTTCAACGTAAGCTGCATTCCATGGTTCCGGCCCGATCGCACGTAAAAATGTATAGGGACTCATGGTACCAGCACCCTTTTCTGTATCATAGGCTTGCATCAACATGCAGCCCTTACTGCCCCAAAACTTTTGAAGCGTAAGAATCATATCTTGTATATTTAACTTCTTAACCATTTTTTCTCCCTTCGGACAAAACACAAAAAAATCCCTTGCAGGTACACTGAGGTACTTCTGCAAGGGACGAGTATTCGCGGTTCCACCCTAATTCAGGACAAAGTCCTGCTCTTTTATATTCAAATTAAATTTGTACGCCATAAATCTGTTCGAAGCTTTCACTGTCCTTCGTCGCTGTTTCAACATTTATCAATATAACCATTTTTTTAATGATTGTCAATTAACTACAAATGCCAACGCTTCATTTTATCAATAAAAGTTTTGCTTTTAGGATAATAACCAACTGTTCCTAAATAGATAGCATCAATAGCATGTTGAATCAAATCTTTATTGTTCTCTTTAATCTCAATTTTTCCCACTTGTGAAAGGCTGATTTTGCTAAACAATCTTAAAAAATAGACGATTCGTTTAGGAATGTGCAGCCGATGAATATCGCTATCGAAATGCTTTGAACAAAGTAAGCCACCTAATAAAACTGAAAAGTCAAACACACCCTCAGTTTCGCCGCCAACGACGCAAGAATCCATATTGGGTTCAACGCCAAAGGCCTTTAAGAGTTTCATCTGCATAATATTAACGATGATTTGGGCATCAGAACCATTTTCAATATAAAGCAAAGCTTTAAACAACATCCGATACCAGTTATCCGGCACTGGATCATCGATAAAGGCTTCATGATAGAGGTCAAATAAAAAGGTCGCATAGGCATTCAATTCGATATCATTGATGATTTCATCAAATTGTTTGATATCACTAGCTGAATTCAAATAAGACAGACCTTCTTTTTTGACGACGCCTGAATATTCACCATAGGAAAAAGTGATCACTGACCCAGAAATCTTGGACTTAGCTGTTTGTGTACCTCTGACCAAAAAAGTTCTAAAGCCATATTCTTTGGTCAAAATCGTAACTAAAGCATCCCGTTCTTTATAGCGCTGTCGACGAACGACGATACCAAAAAAATTAGTAGGCGTTTGGTGCATTAATTATTGAGATCCTTTAGTGAATAGCCAGCACTAGCTAAGAAAGCAGGATCATCGCGCCAATTCTTTTTAACTCGAACCCAAAGCTTCAAATTGATTTTTTCGCCTAAGAGGTGCTCAATCTTGATTCGTGAACCAATCCCAATATTCTTCAACATTGAACCGCCACGACCGATAACGATTGGCTTTTGGCTCTCGCGTTCAACATAAATATAAGCTTCAACTTGGAGTTTTCCAGCTTCGCTTCTTTGTTTCATCGATTCTACGACAACAGCAACTGAGTGGGGAATTTCATCACGGGTATCTTCCAAAATCTTCTCACGAATCAATTCACCAACGATAAAGTATTCTGGGTGGTCGGTAATTTGGTCAGCTGCATAATATTGTGGTCCCTCTGGCAAATGTTTTGTCAAAGTGTCGAATAAGTCTTCAACATTATTACCATTAGTTGCTGAAATTGGAATTACTTCGGCAAAATCCATTAAATCCTTATACTCGTCAATTTGTGGCGCCATTTCGTCAGGATTGATCAAATCAATTTTATTCAAAACTAAGAAAACTGGTGCTTTGACTTTTTTCAATTCTTCAATAATAAACTTGTCTCCAGGACCTGCTTGTTCGCCAGCTTCAGTCATGAATAAAACAGCATCAACTTCTTTTAGAGCTGAAATAGCAGCTTTATCCATATATTGGTCCAAGTCGTTGTGAGGCTTGTGAATACCGGGTGTATCCAAGAAAATGATTTGACGTTCATCATCCGTATAAATACCTTGAATCTTGTTACGTGTTGTTTGTGCTTTCGGTGAAGTAATTGCAATCTGTTCTTTAATAATACGATTCATAAATGTTGATTTACCAACGTTAGGACGTCCTACAATTGCTACGAAACCTGATTTAAAATTTTTGTTATCCATAATTAATCCATGTCCTCATCACTGAATGCTAGTGGCAAAATTTCTTTAAAAGTAAATTCTTTGTATTCGTTTTGGCTATTTGCTAAAAAAACGACATCTTCTGGACCCATGAATTCGCTCATCACTTGTCGACAAGCTCCACAAGGCTTTGACATCACTTTAGTCTGGTTGACAATTGCAATCGCCAAAACCTTCTTAGCACCTTCTGAAACAGCCTTAAAGATAGCTGTCCTTTCGGCACAATTCGTCAATCCAAAGGATGCATTTTCAACATTGACACCAGAATAAATTTTTCCATCGTCACAAAGTATTGCTGCACCCACTTTGTAATTCGAATAAGGAGTATAGGCATTTTCCATTGCCTTACTTGCAATCTCAAATAATTGCTTCTCGTTAATCTCCACTAGTTACAGTCTCCTTTAATATGTATCTTAACTATTAATTATAATACAAGAGATTCCCTTAACTAGAAAGTAATAAGTAAAAAAAAGAATATAAAGCTAAATTCGCCTTATATTCCAATTTATAATTGTTTTCTACTTTTCTAATCCATAAGCACTGAGAATTTTTTCTTGTAAGCCAATCATGACTTTTTCGTCTTCTTTTTTAATATGATCATAACCGTTTAAGTGAAGAATTCCGTGAACAATCGTATAGCCTAATTCACGGTCAAATGAATGCTCGTATTCTTTAGCATGTTCGTCAACGATTTCTACACTGATAAAGAGATCGCCCAAGTCAACTGGTAAATCAGGAATTTGCGCTTCCAAGTAATCAAGTGAATCTTCACCATCGTTAATGGCAAAACTAATCACATCAGTAGCTCGATCCGTATCACGATATTTTTTGTTGATCTCGTGAATCTTATCCTTTGTTACAAAGTGAATCGACAATTGTGTATTATCTTTTAATTCCAATTTATTAAAAGTAAATTGCACGATATCTTTGACCCAGTTCTCTCTTGTTTGATCAATTAAATTATCATCATTATAAATTTCTAAGTCCATAATAGTCCCCAATACTTATTTTTCATTTTTGTCTGATTTCTCATAGGCATCGATAATTTCAGCCACCACTGGATGTCTAACAACATCAGCGGAAGTGAAATTGACGAAATGGATATGTGGCAAGTTATTCAAAACTGATTGAGCTTGAATCAACCCGCTACGAGTGTGTCCAGGCAAATCAATTTGTGAAATATCACCATTAACAATCATCTTGGAATCAAATCCAAGACGTGTTAAAAACATTTTCATTTGTTCACGAGTCGTATTTTGCGCCTCATCTAGAATAACAAATGCTTCATCCAAAGTACGACCTCTCATATAGGCTAAAGGAGCAACCTCAATCACGCCACGTTCCAATAGTCTTCCAGTATGTTCTGACCCTAAAATGGCATACAAGGCGTCATAAATAGGTCTCATGTAAGGGTCGACCTTCTCTTTCAAATCTCCAGGCAAGAAGCCAAGACTTTCGCCCGCTTCAACAGCTGGACGAGTCAAAATGATTCTTTGAACTTTACCTTGTTTCAAAGCAGAAACTGCCATAACAACGGCTAAATAAGTTTTACCAGTTCCGGCAGGCCCGATTCCAAATGTTATGTCGTTGTGGTTGATTGCATTAACATATTGTCGTTGACCAAAATTTCTCACCCGAACAGGTTTACCACTGAAATCTTTGATCAATTCATCCTTATATAAATCACCAAAATAATCCAAAGTTCCTCGTTCGGACATCTTCAAGCCACTGACTACATCAGCAGCACCCAAACTAACTCCGGAATTTGCTAATTCTATTAATTTCTTCAGTAATGCCAATGTATTAGAAACATTTTCCTCAGTCCCCGTTACATCCAGACGATCGCCAAAGGCGTGAATTTGAACATCTAAGCCTTCCTCAATTAAATGTAAATTACTATCATTAACACCGAAAAGATTGATGGCATTTTGAGGATTCTTGATTTGAATGCTCTTTTTAATTAGTTCAACTTTTTCTGTCAATAAACAACAAACCTCCTATTGTTACCTTGAATGATAGCACATTGAGAGTTTTTTTTGATAAAAAAAAGGTTAAAACATATAAATGTTTTAACCTTTCGAAACAAGTCTATTAACGACGTTTCTTATTGCGCTTACGAGCAGCCTCAGACTTTAACTTTCTCTTGACACTTGGCTTTTCGTAAAACTCACGTTTTCTATATTCTTGAAGAGTACCACTCTTTGAAACGGAACGTTTGAATCGACGAAGAGCATCATCAAGCGACTCGTTTTCACGAACGACGGTTTTTGCCATATGATAATCCCTCCTTCCGATTTCTAACGTAACTGTCTATTGCTCTTGCAGTTCATATGTTATTATAACAAAAAGAAGATAATGTTCAAATAATTTTTTACATTTTTTTGGAGGAATTTATCATGAAACAAAAATTAAATGTTTTTGTACTATCAGATGGCGTTGGTGAAACCGCTTTAAGAGTTGCTAAAGCAGCATTCATTCAATTTCCTGAAATGGACACCACATATACTAAATATCCCTTTATTAAAAACGACGAACAGCTAAAAAATATTTTAAATGAGGCTAAAGCCAAGAATTCAGTCATTTTACACACAATTGTCTCAGAAGAAATCTGTGAAGTGATCAATAAATTTTGCCAGGAAAATGGCCTCACTTACTATGACATTTTGAATCCAATTATCGGAACTTTCTCACAAATGACCCATCAAAAACCAATTCGTAAAAAAGGACTCTTGCACGAATTGGATAAAAATTATTTCGATATGATCTCTGCTATGGAGTTTACCATCTCAAATGATGACGGTCAAAATCCTAAAGGACTACTCGAAGCAGATTTGGTATTATTAGGAATCTCAAGAACTTCGAAAACACCGCTCTCGCTTTATCTAGCAAATAAAAATATTAGAGTAGCTAATTTACCATTAGGGCCTTCGATGAGTCTCCCAGACCAATTATGGGACGTTGATAGAAGTAAAATCGTTGGCTTGACTAATGATATGAATGTTTTGCTTAAAATCCGTCGTCAAAGAATGATAGCTTATGGACTAAATCCTGATGCTACCTACTCTGATGAAGACGAAATTAAAAAAGAACTGGATTACTCAGATAAAATTTATAAGAAACTCGGTTGTCCAGTAATCAACACTGCCGACCGTTCAATTGAAGAGACAGCTGCTATAATTATGGAAAAGCTTAATTTTAATGGCTATCAAAAAGGCTAATTATTTTTTATGACATCAAAAAGAGCTCTTTAGACTTAATTCACACGTCTAAGGAGCTCTCTTTTTACTCTCTTCCATAATTTTCAATCAATTTTTGAATTTCTTGATTATCTTCCTTTGTGCCAATAGTTAATCTTAACCAGTCTTTTTTCAGTTCCGTTCTGAGTAAGTAGCCATTTTGTAACAAATAATTAGCCAGCTTTTCAGCTTCAGGATATTTGAAGAAAATAAAGTTAGCCTGACTTTGATAATACTTTATTTCCAAACGGTTAAAAAATCGTTCCAAAGAAATTCTTTGTTCAGAATTTTTTTGCACCACCTGATCCACAAAATTTTGATCTTCAAAAGCCGCTTTAGCAGCAACTTGAGCAATTGAATTAACATTATATGGCAATCTTACTTTTTGCATCTGCTCAGCGATTTGCTTGGCAAAGACTGAATAGCCGATTCGAAAATTAGCTAAGCCATAGACTTTGGAGAACGTCCGCATGACAACGACATTAGGGTATTTTTTAGTCAGTTCCATAGTTGATGGCTTTTCTTGATCAACGAAATCAATATATGCTTCGTCGATTAAAACCAGTTTATTTGGAACTTGCTGAATAAATTTTTCAATATCTGCAGTTGTTTCATAAGTTCCTGTCGGATTATTAGGATTGCAAAGCCAGATCAACTTAGTCTTAGAATTTACAGCTTCGAGCATCCCTGAAAAATCAATGCCCCCATTATTTAAAACCGGCACCTTTTTTATAGAAGCTTCCTCGATTTCGGCATTCAGAGCATATTCTGAAAAAGTTGGCGTCGAAATAAGTTCTTCATCTCCTGGTTCCAAAAAGACCCTTGATAACATGGCAATCATTTCATCTAAGCCGACGCTAAAAACGATTTGTTTTGGATCTAATGAAAACCTTTTTGCAATTAGTTGACGCAATTCACTAGCATTTCCATCTGGATATCGATTGCTTTGTTCATAAGTCCAATCGATTACTGCTTTTTTTACTTTTGGTGAAGTCCCATAAGGATTTTCATTAGCCGACAAACGAACTAATTTTTTCAATCCTAGTTCATCTTTTAATATTTCTAAAGGCTTTTCTGGGACATATGGCTGTAATTTTTTGATAACTTCTCTCATCAGTTGCCTCCTATAAGTCTTTAATTTCAGGACGATCCTTGAATTGACTCATCAATCCTTCACGTTTAGCCAATTCTTTTTTGATTTGATCAAAACTTACTCCCTGTTGAGCCCACAAAACACAAAGGTGATATAACAAATCAGCTGATTCATAAACTAATTCATCATCTCCACGTGGTTTATCCGGGTTTTTGGATGCAACAATGACTTCGGTCGCCTCTTCGCCAACTTTTTTTAAAATTTTGTCCAAACCTTTAGTGAACAAATAATCAGTGTAGGATCCCTTTTTAGGATTATTCTTTCTATCTAAGACCATTTCGTATAATTCATCTAAATTTTGCATCCAAATTTCTCCTTTATTCATCGATACTTTGATAAAAACAGCTTCTGTGCCCCGTATGACATGCTGGACCATGAGGTTTCACTTCAACCAACAACGTATCTTTATCGCAATCTAATGTCATCTTTACAACATCTTGCAAATTGCCGCTAGTGGCACCTTTATGCCATAATTCTTTTCTTGAACGTGACCAAAACCATGTTTGACCGCTCGCTTTAGTTTTTTGATAGCTCTCTTGATTCATCCAAGCGACCATTAAGACTTCTTTTGTCTGGTCATCTTGAACTACTGTAGTTAACAATCCCTTCGAAAAATCTGGTTCGATCATCTAACAACAACTCCTTTTTGATTAAGATATTGTTTGACATCTTTTATCGTTAATTCGCCATAGTGGAATACTGAGGCTGCTAAAGCACCATCAACTTTGGCTTTTAAAAAAACTTCACTAAAGTCTTGTAATTTTCCGGCACCCCCAGAAGCAATGATGGGAACATTTACTGCTTGATTTAATTTTTGATATAACGAAATGTTAAAACCATTCTTAGTTCCGTCTTGATCCATTCCTGTGACCAACAATTCGCCTGCTCCAAGTTCCACGACTCGTTTGGCCCAAGCTATTGCTTCAAGATTGGTCTTTTTTTTACCGCCATGAGTGTAGACGAAATATTTTTGAAGAGCAGCATCAAATTTCACATCAATTGCTGAAACGATGCACTGATTGCCAAACTTTTTAGCACCTTGAGAAATCAATTCTGGATTATCGATTGCCGCTGAATTGATAGCAACCTTATCGGCACCGGCTCTTAATAAATTTTGGATATCCAAAACTGAACTAACTCCGCCACCAATTGTCAAAGGCATGAAAACTTCTTGAGAAACTTGTTCAACAACATCTAACATCGTTTTTCTTTTTTCGTTAGTCGCTGATATGTCTAAAAAAACCAGTTCATCAGCACCTTGCTTTTGATACTGTGCAGCAATTGCTACTGGGTCGCCAACATCAGTCAAGTTAACAAAATTGATACCCTTTTTCACTCGTCCATCATCAACATCAAGACAGGGGATTATTCGCTTCGCTAACACCATTTTCCACCTCCACAATCTGTTTAAGAGTGATTGTCTTTTCATATAAAGCTTTACCGATAATGACATCTTGAATTCCGAGAGCTCTTAAATTATGTAAATCTTTCTTATTACGAACGCCACCGCTAGCAACAAGATTAGCTTGGGGAATTTTTTGACTAAGCAACATTAATAAATTTAAATTTGGTCCTGTCATTGTTCCATCTCGAGCTACGTCAGTCACAATAAATGATTGTGCTCCTTGATTCATCATTTCTTTAATTAAGTCTTCCATTAAGATGTTTGATTGCTCAATCCAGCCATTAACCGCAACTTTGCCATCTTTTCCATCAACACCAATAACAATTCTTTTGCCACCGTATTCTTTTAATAATCTTTTGACAAAATCAGGATTTTCAATAGCTGCTGAACCAATAATGATTCGGTCAATTCCCATATCTAAATACATGCGGGCAGTTTTTTCATCCCTAATTCCTCCGCCAAATTCTAAAAAGCCTGCAAAATGTCGTCTGATGTTTTCTATCATCTCGTAATTTTCCAAATGACCGCTTTTAGCTCCATCAAGATCGACCAAATGAATCTGATTGACGCCTTGTTTCGCTATCTCTTGAGCTTGAGTAACTGGATCTTTATTGATTAAGGTGACCTTTTGATAATCTCCTTGATACAACCTGACGCTTTGACTGTTATGTAAATCAATTGCGGGAAAAATCATTTTCCATCACCATCTTTTGAAATTTTTTCAACAAATCTAAACCTACTTGACCGCTTTTTTCAGGATGAAATTGCATTCCAATCACATTTTCATTCTGAACGATACTAGGGATTTTAATACCATAGTCGACTTCTGAGATAACGTATTGTGCAGGACAATCAGCATAATATGAATGAACAAAATAAGTAAATTGATTATCGATTATCTTAAAAGGACTGACTTGTTTAACAACATTTTGATTCCAGCCCATTTGAGGAACCTTCAAACCAGTGTCTGGTATTGCCAAGACATGTCCGGGAATCAAATTTAAGCCTTTATTTAGGCCATATTCTTCGCTATCTTCAAAGAGTAGCTGCATCCCTAAACAAATCCCCAAAAAAGGTATTTTTTTTCGAGCGGCCATCTTCAAAGTATCAATCAAATCACGTTTTTCTAATGACTCTACTGCACTTTCAAAAGCACCTACGCCAGGAAGAATAATTGCTTGAGCATTTAAAATTTCTTCTGCATCAGCTGTCAATTTATTATCGATTTTTAAATAATTAAGGGCTTTTTTTAAATTCAATGTATTACCAGTATCGTAATCAACGATTGCAAACATCAAATCACACCTTTCGTAGAATTGACCCCGATAATATCTGGGTTGATAGTAACTGCATCACGCATTGCTCTGCCAAAAGCTTTAAAAAGGCTTTCAACTTTGTGGTGCGTATTTCTACCATAGAGAATCCGCGCGTGTAAATTCATTTCTGCTGCAAAGGCAGCTGCCTGAAAGAAATCTTCCACTGTTTCAGTATCCAAACCACCTAATCTTGGATTAGTCAATTCGGCATCAAATACCAGATAAGATCTTCCACTAAGATCAACGCTGACCTGACCTAAGGTCTCATCCATTGGTACAAATTCTGTTCCATAACGTTCAATACCAACCTTATTTCCAAGGGCCTTTTTGAAACATTCGCCTAAAACGATACCGGTATCTTCTGTTGTGTGATGAGGATCGACGTCGAGGTCTCCGTGAGCTACAACTTCTAAGCCGAAACGTCCGTGTTTAGCAAAAAGCGTCAACATATGATTCAAAAAACCAATTCCTGTATCAATTTTGATACCTGTTTGCTCATCTAAATTTAGACTGATTTTTATTTGTGTCTCCTGCGTTTTTCTTTCAATCGTTGCTTTTCTCATAAGAATCTCCTTAGTCGTAATATTTATCGAAACGTGATTCGATTGCTCTTGCGTGTCCTTCTAATCCTTCAACTCTGGCCAAAGTAGTGATTGCTTGAGCCTCTTTCGCCAGTGCTTTTTTAGTGTACTGAATAAATGACGTTCTTTTGACAAAGTCATAAACACCTAATGGCGATGAAAATCTAGCTGTCCCGCCAGTGGGCAAAATATGATTAGGTCCAGCTACATAATCCCCTAAAGGTTCAGACGCATATTTTCCTAAAAAGACTGAGCCAGTATTTTTAATCGAATTGAGATATTGCGTAGGATTTTCTAATTGGATTTCCAAATGTTCAGGAGCAACTGTATTCATCAAAGTGAACATATCTTCAACTTTTTCAACAACTGCAATAAAGCCCTTATTTTGTACCGAAGCACTGGCAATTTCTAGACGTGGCAAAACCTTTAATTGCGAATCGACATTCTCGCTCACGGATTGGGCTAATTTCAAACTATCGGTCACTAAAATTGGTCGTGCTAACTTGTCGTGTTCGGCTTGCGATAATAAATCAGCTGCTAATTGTTTAGAATCTGCTGAATCATCAGCGATAATGCCAATTTCTGAGGGGCCAGCTACCATATCAATCGCGACCTGACCAAAAACTTGTTTCTTAGCTGTAGCTACGAAGACATTTCCTGGACCAACGATTTTATCAACTCGAGGAATGGATTTCGTCCCATAAGCTAAGGCAGCAATTGCTTGAGCGCCACCAACTTGATAAATAGCATCGACGCCGGCAATTTTGGCAGCTGCTAAAACAGCTTTAGAAATGCCATCTTTTTGAGGTGGGGTCACAATTACAACTTGTTTCACACCAGCTATTTTGGCTGGCAAGGCACTCATTAAAATAGTTGAAGGATAAGCTGCAGTACCCCCTGGAACGTAAAGGCCAACTTTTTGTAACGGAACTAACTTTTGTCCTCGAATCACTCCTGGCTGTTCACTATCAATAAAGCCATTTTCTAATTCCTTCTTGTGAAAGCTAACAATATTTCTCTTAGCTAATAACAAAGCATTCTTAACATCTGGGTCGATTGCTTGATAAGCTTGATCAATTGTTTCTTGACTCAATTTGAAATTATCGATGTTAACATTATCAAATTTTTGTTCATATTTTTTTAAGGCCTGATCGCCATTTTCAACCACATCATTGATTATTTGACTGACCGATTCTACAACCTTAGGATCAGTCAATTGACGAGTCTTCATTTGAACCATTTTTTCCAATTCATTTAAACTTTTTTGTACGATTTTCATTGTGCTTGCCCCATCTTTTCATTTTCTACAACAGCCTTGAGTCGATCGACGAATTCAAAAATCATTTCTGGTCTTTGTTTCAAAGCCATCCGATTGACTACTAATCGGGTTGAAACTTTATCTAAATAATCAAAAATTTTTAAATTGTTTTCTCGAATCGTTGTCCCAGTCTCCGTAATATCGACGATTGCATCAGCCAATCCAGTTAAAGGCGCTAATTCAACTGAGCCTTCAATTTTAATAATTTCAGCATCTTGTCCTAAAGAATCAAAATAGTGTTTCGTTATTACTGGATATTTAGTTCCGATAATCTTTCTTTTTGGTGCTTTCGGATTGAATTCTTTAGTTGAAGCTAAAACGAACTGACATCTGCCAACATTTAAATCTAATAGTTCATACTGTGAACTTTGATGCTCTGTTAAAATATCGCTCCCAACGATACCAATATCAGCTGCTCCTCGTTCTAAAAAAGTCGTTACATCTGGACCCTTAGCTAAAATAAATTGATAAGGTTGACTATCGGAGTTAAAAATCAATCTTCTTTGTTTATTCCGAATTTGGTCGCAATTGATACCAGCTTTTTCAAGTATTGGGACAACTTGTTTTTCTACTCGTCCTTTGGTTAAAGCTATCTTTAAACGTCTTTCAGCCAATAAATTCACCCTCTGTCATATCGATTAAAGTTGCATTCAATTTTTTTGCTTCGATTTGAGCATTATTCAAATTGTCCGAAAGCGAAAGAATGCCTCCTGGAGTACCCTTCAACAACGACTCTGCTTCTTGCCATTGATTGGTTTTGAAGTAAATCAATTGCTTCTTTTTTGGTTTTGTCTTGTTGACGACTAAATCTGTAATTAAATCAATATTGATTCCCATGCCAACAGCTGATTCACTCACATCTTGGAAATTAGCTAATAATTTATCGTAACGACCTCCGCTGAATAAATATCCTGATCCCGCTTTAGAAAACCCCCGAAAAGTTAATCCTGTGTAATATTGTTGTGGGGCCTGACTACTCAAATCGATTGAAAAAGTTTGGTTCAAAAGATTTTTCTTAGCCCACGAAACAACCTCTTGCAATTTTTTGATTCGTTGTTGAACCTTAGAGGATAAATCAAATTTTTTTAATTCTTTAAAAATTTTTTCAGGTTTACCAAAAAGTCTGGGCCACTGAAGTAAAAATTGATATTCTGATTTATCTTTAAATTGTGCAATTAATTGTTCATACTTAGGAATTTGTTTATCGAATAATGCTTGAGCTACGGTTTTTTTCAATTCCTCATTGGACGTCACTTGCGATAAAACAACTTCGGCAAAGTCTGCCATACCAAGTTCCAACTCAATTGGCTCATCCAACAATTTTTGACTGAGTTGATTGACTAAAACTAAACATTCAAACTCAGCTTTGATTGAGGGATACCCGACTAATTCAATCCCTGCTTGAGTTAACTCGTTGTACGAACCCGAGAGTTTGCGACTAATTCTAAAAATATCGCCGAGATACCAAAATTTTTGTGGTAAAGAAACATTGGTCGAACTTAAGAATCTTGCAATGGGCAAAGTCATGTCTGGTCGTAAAACGATGGTTTCGCCTTCCTGATCAAGCAAACGGTACAATTGATAATTGCCTAATTGATATGGTTCAAAAACAGCTTGTTTTTCCAAAAGTGGCGTTGAGATCTTAGAAAATCCACGAGTGGAAATTGAATTTTCAATCACTGAGATTAGATGTTCTTTGACCACCGCTCTTTGACCGAACTCATCGCGAGTTCCTAATGGTAATAAATTATTATTCATTTCAACGCCCCCATCTTCCTTACTAATCGAATAAATTTTGAAACAGCAAAACAAAAAATGAGAATAAAAAAGCCCTTTTAGCAAATAATTGCTAAGAGGACGTAATTTACGTGGTTCCACCTCACCTTCGTTTAATCCTTGCGAATTAAACCTCATGTTGGCTGTGTCAACTGGGATAACGAACCCGTATCGTCAAAGCCTACTTGATTCAGCTTTGAAGTTATTCATAGGTGTGTGTTCAACATTAATTTCCGTTTCATTTCCAGCTACTGAAACTCTCTTGAGGAGGGATCAATATTTACTTGTCCTATTCATGACTATTATTATAATTTGATTAGTAAAATATTAGTGAATTTAATTTAGTTGTAATAATAGGCGCTGAATTTGGAAATGTCAATAGTTAATTAAAGTTTTTAATAAGTGAATTCCCCGACCAACAGATTCAATATCATGAGCATCAGAACCGTAAACTAAAGGAATCGAGAGTTTTTGAGCAAGATTTAAAATTTGTTTCCCTGGATAAAAATCATTGCACAGTGGTTTATATAAACCAGCTAAATTTAAATCTAGTTGTCGATCTTGTCTTTTAATTTTAGACAAAATATCATTAACCAACTTTAAATTATTGTCATCTAAATCTTCAGTTAAATTAAAATAATCCTGATATTTTCTAACCAAACTCATATGTCCAATTCTTTGTGGAGCATATTTCCCCAAATCCGCTTCAACCGATTTTTGAATGGTTTGATAATAAAGCTTAAAAATCTTTTGAGGATTTTTGATGTAACTTTCAAAACCATTTTCAAAATCTTCTACGCCATTATCAACGCACCAAAATTTATTATTTGTTCCTTTCATGAAGTGAACCGATAAAATGTTTTCTTGCGTCCTTGGTCCATATTCATCCAAAAATGTTTTGGTGAAATCTTCAAAACCTTCTAAATAATCAACTTCAAATCCTATTGTGATATCAATTTCGTCACCATATTTTTTTTGCATTTTTTCAGTCAAAGCAAAATATCTGGGTAAGTCGTCAAAACTTATCGACGCTTCATCGATGCCGCTTTTGCTCCCTTGATAGCTATTTTTAAAATCAGGTGGCAAAGGGGCATGTTCTGTGATGCAATACTTTTTTAGACCCATGTGAATTGCGCGTAAAATCATCTTTTCTAGCGGCTCGCCACTTCCATGCGGACAAAGCTCAGTGTGCGTATGTCCATCCATTAACATTGAATCACCCCTGTTTGATTATTTTTATATAGTATCTTAATACTAATTCCAAAAAATAATCAATAAAAAATCGCACTCAAATTAGAGTGCGACTCGGCTATTTAATTAATTTATTTTTCATTTCTGGATCAAATTTATCAGCTACTAACATGTCGATTTCTGCTTTAAAAGGAGCAACGCCCTTTTTATCGTTTTCATCTTTTTTCACATATGGGGTTTCCATAATTTTCGGAACATTCTCCAATTGTGGATGGTGGGCAACATAGCTTAAGGCATCGAAACCAATTGTACCAAAACCAATGTCTTCGTGACGGTCTTTATGCGAACCGATTTCATTTTTTGAGTCGTTTAAATGGATTACAGATAATTTATCCAAACCAATAATATGGTCGAATTCGTTTAGAACACCATCAAAATCATTTTTAATATCATAACCAGCATCACTCATATGACAAGTATCCATCGTAACCGATAGTTTATCGCTTTGGGCACAGTTATCAAAGATTTCCGCGATTTGTTCAAAACTAGTCCCAATTTCGGTACCTTTACCGGCCATAGTTTCAATCGCAACGGAAACTTTTTGGTTAGGATCAATGGCTTCATTCAACGCTTGGCCAACCTGCTTGATAGCCACTTCTGGACCTTTTTTTAAATGTGCTCCTGGATGAAAGCTTAAGGCTTCAATTCCTAAAGCATCGCAACGCTTAAATTCATCGTGCATAAATGAAATCCCAAAATTCAAATTCTGAGGCTTGACTGTATTACCTAAATTAACAATATATGGAGCATGACCAATAACATGATCAATTCCATAAAGTTTCAATAGACGCTGACCCTCAGGAATATTCATTTCCGAAACATCTTTTCGACGAGTGTTTTGCGGTGCTCCAGTAAAAATCATCATCGTGTTAGCACCATAGCTATGTGCTTCCTTAGCTGAACCAGCTAACATTTTAGGTGCCTTCATGGCAACGTGTGATCCAATTATCATTTAAAATCCTCCATCCCTATGCAAAGAAAATTATAGCATAGGCAAACAATCAAAAAAAACAGGTAGATTAACCAATAATGATTAGTCTACCCATTTAGAAAATGATTATATATTTAAATTTTATTTTAATAAATATGAGCTTGATAGAATCGACCCATGACTTTAACCGTATCCGTGACACTAACAAAAGCGTGCGGATCAGATTTTGCCATCGCCGTTTCCAAATCATGCAACTCTGAACGAGAGATAACAGTAAAGAGAATTGTCTTCTCTTCATGCTTGTAAGCACCCTCGGCATCATGCACGATAGTAATTCCACGTCTCATTTCATTTTGAATCTGCGTAATAACATTCTTTGGCTTAGAAGTAACGATCATCACTTGTAACTTTTGATCCTTGTTATAAATCATGTCAATTACCTGACCATTGATGAAGATACTGACCGCACTGTACAAAGCGTGGACCCAACCGAACAATAATCCGGCACAGGCAACGATAAAGATATTAAACATAATATTTATCGTTCCAACGCTTTTACCAGTCCGCTTTCTCAGAATAATCCCAAGAATATCAATACCACCTGTTGAAATACCATTTCTTAAAGCCATTCCGGTACCGAATCCATTGGCAACCGCACCAAAGATGGCACAGACTAATGGATCTGCCGTAATTTTAATTGGTGGCAACAGATGCATCATCATACTGGCTAAAGCGACTGCAATTATCGTAAAGACGGTAAATTTGTGGTCTATCTTTCTCCAAGACAGCACAAAAAGTGGACCATTCAATACAAAGTACATAACAGCTGTAGAAATATTAAATGGCATCCACCGATGTGAAATTGTTGAAACCAACTGCGCAGCACCGGTTACTCCAGAACCATAAATCCCACCCGGAGTCCAGAACATATTAACCGCAATCGATACAGCAATTGAATACAGAAATGCTATTGAAACTTTTGATAAGTACTGATGCCTTTCGATCAGCTTATCTAATTCACCCATACTAATAAATTCTCCTAATTGTGTTAAGTTACTTACAACATATTAGCACAATTAAGATTTTTTTCAGGCTTTTTATAATATTTATATTATTTACGGTGCTTTTTTATAAAATCACCACGTCCGCCCATTTCTTCCATTTGATAACGAAGCGGATTTTTCTTGTAGAAATCCTGGTGGTAGTCTTCGGCATCATAGAAGGTTTTAGCAGGAAGAATTTGAGTCACGATTGGATCATCGAATTCACCAGATTCAGCAAGAGTCTTTTTAGACGTTTCGGCAATTTCTTTTTGTTCATCATTGGCATAGTAGATTACAGGACGATAACTGTCGCCACGATCCTGAAATTGACCAGTAGCATCAGTTGGATCAGCTACTTGCCAATAAATTTCAACTAAATCTTTGTAAGAAATTACATCGGCATCAAATGTGATTTTAACTGCTTCTGTATGTCCAGTAGTTTCAGAACACACTTGCTCATAAGTTGGATTTGCTACATGACCACCAGTATAACCAGAAACAACTGAAATAATACCTGGTTGTTGATCAAAAGGACTTACCATGCACCAAAAGCAGCCCCCAGCAAAAATTGCAGTTTCTTCTTTCATTTATTCAGCATCCCCATCTTCAACATATTTTTTGTAGTCAGAATAACCTTTTTCATCCATTTCTTCATATGGAACAAATTTTAATGAAGCAGAATTAATGCAGTATCTCAAACCGCCTAATTCTTCAGGACCATCAGTAAATACATGTCCCAAATGTGAATCGGCTGATTTACTAGTCAATTCAGTTCTTTCCATACCTAGAGATGTATCACGATGCTCCTTTAATTTAGCAATTGGTTCACTAAATGAAGGCCAACCGCAGCCAGCATCATACTTCTTAGCTGAAGAGAATAATGGTTCACCAGAAGTTACATCAACGTAAATTCCCTTTTTATAGAAATCATCATACTTACCAGTGAAAGCACGTTCAGTGGCAGCGTGTTGAGTCACCTCATATTCCTCATCAGTTAGACCAGTTAAATCTTTTTTGTAGTCTGCCATAAAATCACTCCTTCTCTTTATTACATGTTCCAGTATAAACACCAGAAAAATTTAATCTAGAATTATGCTCACAATCTTACTGTGGCAGTTAGTTTGATTGTTAAATTGTGCACAATTTGAATAATTTTCTAATGTTATTTTAAGTTTACCGCTAATAAACTAGTAATTTCAATGATAATTTTTCATATAAAAAAAGTCATATCAGTTATTACCAATATGACTCCTGCATTATTCTAAATATTATTGATTATCTTTTTTGATTTCGATGCCCAAATCATCTAATTGTTGCTTTGAAACTTCTAATGGAGCGTGAGTCATCGGTTCTGTAGCATTAGAATTCTTAGGGAATGCAATCACATCACGGATATTATCTTTGCCAGACAATAACATAGCAAATCTATCCAAACCAATAGCCAAACCACCATGTGGAGGACAACCGTATTGTAAAGCATCTAGTAGGAAGCCGAATTGTTCATAAGCTTTTTCTTTTGTGAAGTCCAAAGCTTTCAACATCTTCTCTTGAATCTTGTAATCGTGGATACGAATTGAGCCCCCACCAAGTTCATAACCGTTCAAGACGATATCGTAACTTTGAGCATATGCTTTGTGAGGATCTTCGCCATCATTTAGATAGTGAACATCTTCTTCATTTGGCATTGTGAATGGGTGGTGAGCAGCCGTCCAACGCTTGATTCCTTCATCATACTCAAACAATGGCCAGTTAACGACCCAGATAAAGGCAAATTCGTTAGGATCATAAAGTTGTTGTTCTTTAGCAATAGCGTTTCTCAAGTAACCTAAAGCGTCTGCAACAACTTTTTTATTGTCAGCGACAAATAGTAACAAATCATCATTTTCAAGGCCTAAACGTTCTACTAGAGCATCTTGTTGGTCCTTGATGAATTTAGATACGCCACCAGTTAATTCGTTGTCATTAAATTTAGCCCAAGCTAAGCCTTTGGCACCAAAACGTTTGATATATTCTTGATAGCTTTCGATATTTTTACGTGAATACTTATCAGCACCGCCTTTAACAACGATAGTCTTAACTTGACCACCATTATCAATCGTACCCTTGAAGACTTTGAAGCCACTATCCTTGAAGGTTTCACTTAAGTCTTGCAACTCCATACCAAAACGAACGTCAGGCTTATCTGAACCAAAGCGTGCCATAGCGTCGTCCCAATCGATTCTTGGGAAAGGAGTCTTAACTTCGATACCTTTTTCATCTTTCATGACACGAGCAATAAGTCCTTCAGTAACTGTTTGAATTTCTTCTTTACTCATGAAACTAGTTTCAAGATCGATTTGAGTAAATTCTGGTTGACGGTCTCCACGAAGGTCTTCATCACGGAAACAATGTGCTAATTGGAAGTAACGGTCAAATCCACCAACCATCAATAATTGCTTGAACAATTGTGGTGATTGTGGAAGAGCGAAGAAACGACCAGGATAAACACGTGAAGGAACTAAGTAATCACGAGCACCTTCAGGAGTTGATGGAGTTAGGTTTGGTGTTTCAATGTCGATAAAGCCATTGTCATAAAGATATTCATTAACTGAATGCTTGATTTGAGCACGAGTTCTGATAGCTTTTTGCATTTCAGGTCTACGTAAATCAAGGTAACGATACTTCAATTTTGTTTCTTCTGAAGAATCGATATCATCTTTGATTTCAAATGGTGGTGTCAGTGATTTATTCAAAATCTCAACTTTTTCAACAACAACTTCAACTTTACCTGTTGTCATTTCTTCATTAGTTGCACCTTCGCCACGGAGTCTAACTGTACCAATGGCGTTGATAACATATTCTGATCTCAACGTTTCAGCAACGTCAAGTACATCTTGGTGATCAGTATTGAAGACTAATTGTACGATACCCTTGTAATCTCTTAAATCAACGAAGATCAAGCCACCTAAATCACGGCGACGTTGTACCCAGCCGTCTAGGGAAACTTTTTTACCGACATATTCTTCAGTGATGTTTCCGCAATAATCTGTTCTTTCTTCCATAATTATCCCTCGATCTTTTTCAATTCTTCAGCTAAGTTTTCTAGTGAAACGCTGATTTGTTCACCTGTTGCCATATTTTTAACACTTGCAGTGTCATTTTCCAATTCAGAGTCACCAATTGTCACGGTATATTTAGCATTCAAATTGTTGGCTGTCTTAAATTGCGCTTTAATTTTTCTTTGAAGATAATCCTTATCGGCACAAAAACCAGCTTGACGTAGGCCCACAAGAATCTTAACTGAAGCACGTTCTGCCTTTTCACCGATTGTTACTAAATAAACATCTAAGTCGTCACTTGCAGGCAAATCTTCATCCTTTAGCAACAACATCAATCTTTCTACTCCAAGGCCAAAACCAATTCCAGGAGTCTGTGGTCCACCGAGTTCTTCAACGAGTCCATTGTAACGACCACCAGCAAGAACAGTAATTTCCTTATTGTCAAAAGCTGGATCAGTGACCATGAATTCAAAAATCGTGTGGTTGTAATAATCTAGACCACGAACCATTGTTGAATCAACCTCATAATTGACACCCAAATCGTCTAATAGAGACTTGAGATATTCAAAGCGGTCTTTAGATGCTTCATTTAAATAATCCAAAATTGATGGAGCATTAGCCACGATTTTCTTGTCACCCTTGTCTTTACTGTCAAGGATACGCAATGGATTCTTTTCCAAACGTACTTTAGAGTCATCGCTTAATTGATCTTTAAATGGAGTGAAGTAATCCACCAATGCTTGATGATAAGCGGCTCGTGATTCGGGATCGCCAAGTGAGTTCAAAGCAACCTTCAAATTCTTAATACCTAAACGGTTCAAAAATTCCAAACCGACTGAAATGATTTCAGCATCTAATTCAGGAGAATCTGAACCAAAGGCTTCGACACCAATTTGGTGAAATTGGCGTTGACGACCTGATTGAGGACGTTCATATCTAAACATTGGTCCCTTGTACCAAACTTTATAAGGCTTGATATGTTCAGGTCCATATAGTTTATTTTCAACGTATGCACGCACAACGCCTGCTGTTCCTTCAGGACGCAAAGCAATGTGTCGATCACCCTTATCGTGAAAATCATACATTTCCTTTGAAACAATATCAGATGTATCACCTGAAGATCTTTCAAAGACTTCGTATGATTCAAAGATCGGTGTTCTTATTTCCGAAAAACGATACTTATTGAACGTATCTTGAGCAATAGATTCAACATATTGCCACTTTTTGGAATCTCCGGGCAAAATGTCCATCGTCCCCTTTGGTTTTTGATAACGCATAAAATCCTCCTTAAAATAAAAAAGCACCCCTGTCTGAATAAGACAAGGGCGCAATTTGCACGGTACCACCTAGTTTTTTTGCTGCAGTTAACGCCTGCCGAACGATAAAAAAGTCACACAACAATTGTTATCTGCTCTCAGCCACCAGATTCTCTGTAAAACAACCTTTCTTGATTCGTAATATAGTTATAAAATATCCAAATTTACTAAAAAAGTCAAGTTTTATCAAAGAAATTAGTATTCTATTCTTTCAAGTTGGACAAATATTCAGTAATATATAGTTATAGGATTATCAGTCGTTAAACAATAAAGGAATCAGTGAAATGAAAAAAATTATTAAATTTTTTGTTAAAAACCGAATCCTTGTTGCTATTTTGTTATTAATCGCTCTATCAAGTTGGTCAACTGTCGCCTTAGCAAGTGCTAATGCTGTTGTCGTCCAATCAGATTCAGTTAATGTCCGTGTTGGACCAGGCTTAGCTTACGCCAATATGGGACAAGTGAAAAAAGGCGATAAATTAGCTATTTTAGCTGAAAAAAACAAATGGTATCAAGTTAGATTATCCGGTGACAAAATTGGCTGGGTTGCCAGCTGGTTGATCGACAACACTGATGTAAGCTCGACAACCAATAAAGTAGGTATTGTTAAAGTACCAAATACGACTGTCTTCAAGAGCGCCGATGCTAATAGTAATGTCTTAGGCACAATCGAGCAATCGCAAAAGGTTACTATCATGTACCGTGAACAAGACTGGACGCAGATTCTTTATAACGGAACTGCTGGCTGGGTCAAGTCTAGTTTTATCCAAAGTACTCAAGAAACTTCTGGTTCATCAAATAGTTCTACTACCTCTGATAATGACATTAAAAAAGTTACCGTTACTCAACCAAGTACCAAATTAAGAATTGAGCCTAACCAAAATGGACGTGTCGTCAAAACCGTCAAAGTTGGCAAACAGTTTGATTATCTTGGTAAAAATGGTAAATGGTACAAAGTTCGCGATACCGATGGTTCAGTTGGCTATGTTGCTAGTTGGGTCGTAACTGTAACAGGTACAAAGAGCGCTGTTAAATCCGCCGCCACTAATATTTCTGAGGCTACCATCGTGATTGACCCTGGACATGGTGGCGATGACTCTGGTGCTGAATCAAAGAAGAAGACTTTTGAAAAGAACTTCACCCTTTCTTATGCTAAGGCTATCAAGGAACAACTTGAAAAAACAGGTGCTCGAGTAGTCTTGACAAGATCTGGCGACAACAGTAAATCGCTTGGTGCAAGAGCTCGACTCTCAAGTAAGATTCAAGCGGATGCTTTTATCAGTCTCCACTTCGACTCTAGTGCACAAGCAAATTCCGGTTCTGGTGTAACTACTTACTACTACAACAAGAATAAAGATGGTCAATTAGCTACTGATCTCAATAGCCAATTAAAAGGCTTGTCAATCGGCAATCGTGGTACAGCACAAAAAGATCTCTACGTATTGCATTACAACAGTCAACCATCAGTCTTGATTGAATTAGGCTATATCAATTCCAAGTCAGACTATAAATACATTAAATCAGATACTTATAAGCAACAAGTTGCTACTGATGTAACTAATGGCTTAAAAGAATACTTTAAATAATAAAAGAGTTTCAACGAATTTTTCGTTGAAACTCTTTTTTAATGAAATTTATTTACCAAGCTCCAAACGGACATCGTCCAAAACTTTATCGATGTCGGCTTTAATAGCTTGACCCTTGTTTTCAATTTGCTTTGGCAAAAACTGGTGATCACGATTGACCATGATATCGTACGCACCATCCAAACTGTTAGTCAAAGCCCAGAATGGTTCTTGGATGAACATTGGTGTCATTCGGCCAACTCCTAATTCAATAAAGAGCACATGACTGTCATGTAAATGAGCTACAACATCATCAGAAATCTTTTGATACTCTTGTTGATACCTTGTTCCCTCTAAGAAATTACCATAGCCTCTGACCCAAGGAAAGGCCTCAGCACCACAATTAGAACATCTAGGAATCAATTCGCTAGGAATCTTAGTATCATCACCCATGGCATCAACCATTTCTTGGACCGGTTTAACCGCATCCCAAACTTTATCGCTACATTGCCTAGAGCACTGGAAAAAGCGGTGATCTCCTTGGATCTGGGCAACCTTCTCTTCAGGAAAAGCCTTAATTGCTTGTGTATCTTGGTTAGTTGTCAAAATGAAGTAGTCTTTATCCTTTAAGATAGCTTGCAAGTCTCGATAAGGCTTTCTAACTGGAGCATGTTGGGTTGTGTGAAGAAAAGTTGCCATGTAACCCCAGAACTCTTCACGACTCGACCAAGGATAATTCATCCCTGAAAAAGCACCTTTAAGAGGATATTTCTTTGCAAATTTCCCAAAATACTTTTTGAATGAATCATTGTTCTCATAATAAAAGTCTCCACCACCAGCAGCTGATAGGCCTGAAGCACCCCCGACAATAACGTGAGTCGCTTGTTTGATCTTTTCGGCAAAGACCTTGATCTGTTCATCATAAGGCAGTGGTTTATTTTCAGTTAAAACAACCGGTGTACCGCCTTTAGCGTATAAGTTAAAATAATTTTGATAATTGACTTGCGTTTCCATAACGATTTTTTCGTACAGTGATTGTTCTCTTTGCATAATTTCAATTCTCCTCAACTGCTAATAAACTCTTAAATGTTTGTCCAATGTCGCCAGCCAATGAAGCTGAACGGTTACTGATTTCTGTAGGCACGTTAATTTCTTTGGACATATTTAACGTAATGAAGGACCAATTTATCTTGGGAAACTAAACTCATCAATGGTAATTTGATCATTTTATTGTTGGCGCCGATTCCTAGTTCCAATTGCACAACTTTCTTGTCTTTATAATCAGTAATAAATTTTTCAAATCGAGTCTGTTGCTTCTCCCATGCCACAGACTTTATTTCAAGACCATCAAAATTACCTTCAACTTCAAAAATTTTATCTGGGTCAAAACCATTCAATTGAAAATGCGTATCAGCATTCGATGTCACGACAAAATAATCTTTTTGATGCAAGATATTTTTTAAATTGCCAAAGGTTTGATTGGGCTGATAATCATCAATCATTAATTGATGGACTTTATGCATAAATACCTGGTGATCGGTTTGCGGTATTTGGGCAAAAACACCTTGAATCAAACTGGATATGCCATAGAGCGATTTAAATTCATTAAAATATTTGCGAAAATTCTCATCGTCTGCAAAAATGTTGTATCCTTCTGCAATTGACAACCCATTGCTGGCACTGATTAAAATGGCATCGCTATTATCAAGCATTTTTTTAGCTTTAATTATCTCTTGATTCATTTTATCCTCCTTAATAAAATGATTGACTAGTTGTATAATTATTTACAACGTGTATTTTATTAACTAGATACTAAACAAAAAGCCGCCAGAAATTAAGAACAACTTTTTAAAAGTGTTTTTAATCTGACGGATCAGGAAATATGTAAAGGAGTTTTATGAAAAACAAACGTAAAACAGATCGTCGCACAGTCTATACAATCAATGCCATTAAAAAAGCTTTTTTAAAATTAATCGAACAAAATTCTTACAGTCAAATAAACGTTACTTCGCTTTGTCGTGAAGCAGAAATCACTCGTTCGACTTTTTATCTCCATTTTGATAATTTGACTGACGTTTTAAATGAAGTTCTTGATGAAGCCCTACTCTTCTCTAACACGGAAGTAGAACCAATGTCTTTTGAAGATAATCCATCAATCGACGTCTTAAAAGAAAACGAGTCATTACTGCCAGCTTGTCAACGAGTGGCCGATTCTCCCAAGTATCATCATTTATTAATGGATCCTAGTCTGAGCGATTATATTATCGGCCGCATTATTAAACATGAAAAATCTCGAACTGTTCCATCTATTCAAAAACGAACCGGGCTTAGCAAATCAGAAGCTGAATTACTCTTTATTTATGCCATTCATGGTTCCTTTGCCATCAATAAGAAACATCATTTTGTCAAAGATGAGGCCTGGTATCACGATTTGCAATTGCTGAATAAATTTACTAGTGGTGGATATAAGGTAATTAGCTCAAAATAAAGAGCGCGAAATAAAGAGCGCGAAATATAACACAGCATTAAGGCAAATAGCTCCTGGTAATCGCACTCTGATTACCAGGAGCTATTTGTTTTAAGCATAAAAAGCTATGCTATGTTCCCCGTTTATGCTGCAAATTCAGGAGAAAAATAGTTATATCTTAAACTCTTTAAGTAAAATATCTTAATCACTATATGGGTGAACACAATCTGCTAATCGAGATTGAATATAGTTAAGTTCAGTCTTCTTTAATTCACGACTATCTTGAATAGTTTTCACTAAGTCCATAATCGTCTTGTGCTCTTCTTTATTGGCTAAATCTAAACAATAACCATTACGTCGCAAAAAGAAGTCCATTGCCACAATTGCAGTTTGAATATTATCCTTTGCAAAGATATCATCACAAATTATTGTGCAAAACAAATGTGTTAAATAAACGTTCAAGTTGTCAAATTGATTCAAGAATTCAACATTGCTTTGAAGCCTTTTTTCACTAAAAGTGATTTCTTCACTATCATTAATTGCTAGGTGAATTGCTACAATTTGATCGTACGTTAATTTTTCGAGTTTGTTTTCCATATTTTTCATCCATTAACATTAAATTATTTTTTCAACATCCAATAAATCACTTACTTGATGGTCGCAAGCAAAATCAACTTTTTCTGAGTTTAAGAGAATTGTATGTGCACCAACGCCCTTACCAAACTCTATGTCGATTTGTCGATCGCCTATGACCCAAAGACCATCAGATTTCAAATCATATTTATCGATTAAATAATTTAACATTTCCGGATTAGGTTTACGTTTAAAACCATCGCTGACACTGACGATTTCTTTAAAATAATGCTCGATTCCTAAACTTTTAGCTAAATCATAAATCGATTGATCACGATGCGTTATGATGAATTGGACATAATGCTTTTCATCACAATACTTTAAAACATTTTTTACATGTGGAATTAAAGTTATTTTATCATGATATTCTTTTTCAAAACGGAAATATGATGCATAAAAAACTTTGACAGCTTGTTTTTGATCCTCTTCGTCTTTTAATAAATCAGTGACGAATCGTCTAATTGAAGTCTTCTTAGCTTCTTTAAAAATTGTATCTTTTGACAAACTAATGCCAAAATTTTCTCGTAGAGATTTTTGAGTTGCTGAGACAATCCCCGGATAACTGTTGGCAATGGTATCATCAAAATCCCAAACAATACTTTTCATAGTTATCTCTCCATTATTATAGTCACTGGTCCGTCATTGGTAATTGATACTTGCATATCAGCTCCAAATTCGCCAGTTTCGACAGTCAAATCGTATCCTCGTAACAAATCATTGAAATGATCATATTTTTTACTTGAAGCAACAAAATTCCCTGCTCCCGTAAAACTTGGTCGATTGCCATGCTTGGTATCGGCGTACAAAGTAAATTGAGAGATAGATAAAATTTTCCCATCGACATCCTTAATTGATAAATTCATTTTATCATCCGCATCGGAAAAGACCCGCATCTTCGCAATCTTACGCGCCATGTATTCCAATGTTTCTTCTGTATCTGTATCCGCAAAAGCCACTAACAAACAAAATCCTTGATCAATTTGACCAAGGATTTTTTCGTCAACAGTGACTTTAGCATCTTTAACACGTTGTATTACAACTTTCATTAAGCTACCGTCCTCTTGATTTCGTATACATTTGGAATATTCTTCAATTTAGAAATGATGCTATCCAAATGTTCCTTGTTGTTGACACCAATGCTGACGTGAATAATTGCCATTTTTTCTTTATCAAGACGACCAATGACATTATTGAGCGTATTAGTATTGGAATTGATAACCTGCAAAACTTCATTGATCAAGCCATTGCGGTTAAATGCATAAATGTCCAATTCAGCTGAATAACGCTTTTCTTTTGTAACATTATCCCAGCTGACATCGATGAAACGCTTTTGAGCTTCCTCGCTTTGGACATTCGGACAGTCAGCTCGATGAATCGTCAAACCACGTCCCTTGGTAATATAACCAACAATTTTATCTCCCGGGATTGGGCTGCAACATTTAGCTAAACGAATCAAGAGATTGTCGACTCCTTGAACTGAAATGCTGCTGTTGGCATTATTTCTTTCTTTGCGTAATTTAGGACTGTCTGTTGCTGGTGCTGTCTTATCATCCGTATCAGTGATGACCTGTTCTTCAAGTTCTTTTTTCTCAGCTTCACGCTTATGATCAGGGTCTTCACTCAAAATCTTATGAACGACGTTGATTGGCGACAATTCACCATAACCAACTGAATTGAACAGTTCATCTGGCTCTGTGTAATTGAAAATCTTCATTGCCAATTCCAGATGCTTCTTGTCCAAATATTTCTTGCTTGAAAGTGAACGATTCTTCAATTCATTTTCAACCGCTTCACGGCCAAGCTGAATGTTCTCTTCACGGTCCTTAGTTCTAAAGTAACGCTTAATCTTGTTACGAGCTCTAGAAGTGAAAACCGTATTGACCCAGTCACGACTTGGCTGTGAATTAGAATTAGTCAACATTTCGACAATATCGCCATTCTTTAATTGCGTATTCAAAGGCACCATTTTGCCATTGATTTTAGCACCGACCGAATGATTACCAACTTCCGTATGAACTTGATAAGCAAAGTCTAATGTAACTGCACCCTTGGGCAATTCAATAACTTCGCCTTCAGGTGTGAAAACATAGACCCGGTCATTAAAAATTTCACCTTTGACTGATTTCATAAAGTCAGAGGCATTATCGGAATTCTCCTGCAGTTCAAGGATTTCACGAAAGACATCAATTTTTTGTTCATTATCGTCTAATTTAACGCCCTCGAAGTTACCTTCCTTGTATGCCCAGTGAGCAGCAACACCATATTCAGCAACTTGATGCATCTCAAAAGTTCTGATCTGAACCTCAAGTGGTTGTCCACCAGGACCGATAATCGTCGTGTGCAACGATTGATAGCCATTGGCCTTAGGAACAGCAATATAATCCTTAAAACGGCCAGGAATAGGCTTCCACTTCGAGTGAATCGAACCTAGGACTGCATAACAATCCTTGACCGAATCTACCACGATTCTAATTGCTAATAAATCATATAACTCGGAAAATTGTTTATGCTTGTCACGCATCTTTTTATAGATGGAATAAATGTGTTTAGGACGACCATAAATATCATATTTAATCCCTAACGCATCAACGTTCTTCTTGATATAATCAATTGCCTCCGCAATATAGGCCTCTCGTTGGTCACGTTTACTATTCATCAAATGAACGATTCGATAGTATTGCTGAGGATTAATATAATGAAGCGATAAATCTTCCAGCTCCCATTTAATCTTGCTAATACCTAAACGATCAGCTAAAGGAGCATAAATTTCCAGAGTTTCATTGGCAATTCTCCGTTGTTTATCAGGACGCAAGGCCTTTAAAGTCCGCATATTATGCAGTCTATCGGCCAATTTGACCATGATGACACGCAAGTCTTTTGCCGTAGCTAAAAGCATCTTCCGATGGTTTTCAGCTAAAAGTTCTTGGTGAGAATGGTATTTATATTTACTAATTTTTGTTACGCCGTCTACAATTGTTGCAACTTGAGTACCGAAAAGTTCTTTGACATCTCCTAAAGTGACATTGGTGTCTTCAACAACATCATGTAAATACCCTGCCGCAACAGTATAAGGGTCCATATGCAATGAAGCTAATATTTGAGCAACTTGAGTTGGGTGAATAATATATGGTTCACCAGTTGCACGTTTTTGCTCTTTATGAACATAAGCGGCAAACTTGTAAGACTTATTGACAAATTCAACGTGCTCTTCATTCATATACCCGCGGCAAATATCTAAAACTTCCTCTGGCGTATAATCTTTATTTTTTTTCATAGAAATATTCACCCCGTTTACAATAAAAAGCACTCAGTGAGTGCTTTTTATTTTTACATATTATTATGATTCCTTTAGGTCAAAATTACAATTATTTTTCTTTTTCAAATAAAAAGTAAATTAAAATACTTAAAAGCAGGTAAATGCCTGTAAGAAAATAGCCATAACGACCATATTTTGCAAAAACGCTGATTACAAAAATGATTGGGAAAATAAATAAATTATAAAAAGACAAACCGTATTTTCTGGTGAACCAACCAATAAAACCAGCAAAAAAGATATTAATCACAAAGAAAAGCCAAATTATTCGACTGGTTCTTCCCAAATGAAAGAGTTTAATTAAGATTGGTAAAATAAAAACCAAGATAATCGAGATTAAAGCAATGTAAGTTGTTTTTGATTTTTCAACTTTTTTCCAAATATTTTTCACAATTTGTTCCTCATTTTACAGTTAATTCGTACTTATATGATAGCACTGATAAGAAATAGGTGGGAGCAGTTTCCGCTCTCATAATACGTGGTCCTAGTCCTACGGATAAAAATCCATTTTGATTCAACATTTCAATTTCATCTGGTGCAAAACCGCCTTCAGGACCAAAAGCACACAAAACTGATTCCGGCTTTTTCTGTAAGGTTTGAGCTAGTAAACTTATTTCGCCAACTTTAGCTGATTCCTCGTAAGCTACTAAATTTGCTGAAACCTGATACTTCAACAAATCTGACAATTTATTCAAATAAATAACTTCTGGAATAATGCGACGTTTAGATTGTTGAGCGGCATTTTTGGCAATTTCTTGTAAACGGGCCAGCTTTTTTTCAACGACATTATTTTTCCAATGCATAATCGAATATTTGGAAGCAAAGAAAATAATCTTGCTTGCACCAAGTTCAGTCGACTTTTGCGTAATCCATTCAACTTTATCCTTTTTCGATAAAGAACAAGCCACAATTGCAGAAACTGGCATTTCAGTACTTGGAATATCCAATTTATCTACTTCTACTGAAAGTTCTTTATTGTCTAAATCAATCTGTGCAATTTTTGCTGTAAATAAATTTTTTGTTGGATCAACTAAATAAATCACATCGCCAATTTGATGACGCAAAACTTTAACGATATGTTTAAATGTTTCAGAATCGTTTATTTTAAAATTACTATCAATTATTTCATTATTAACGAAGTATTGCTCCATCTTCTGCCTCGTACTCTTCTTTTCTTCTACAAATCAAAGTAGACCATCCCTTAAGATGGAGAACTTCAACGACGATAAAACCTATTTCTGTCATTTTATCAGTAATCAAAGCTTCTTTTTCATTGATAATTCCTGAAAGAATGACAAATCCATTTTTATTTAAATGTTCATCGATTTGAGGGACAAACTGTAAAATCACATCTGCCAAAATATTAGCTACAATGACGTCAACTTTTCCATTTACGCCGTCTAACAATGAATTCTCGTACACTTCAATATCTTCGCAGCCAGGATTTAATTGAATATTTTCTTTAGCCGCACGAACGGCTTCTTTATCCAAATCAAAAGCTTTAATATCACTGACGCCTAATTGACGTGCTTGAATCGACAGGATTCCTGAACCTGTTCCAACGTCATAGAGTGACTTGGATTGACCAAGTATCATCTCTAAAGCTTGCATACAAGAAAAAGTCGTGGAATGAGTCCCCGTTCCAAAGGACTTGCCTGGGTCCATCGTGATTATTCGTTCACCAGGGTTCTTGGGTTGGTAATCGACCCAATTTGGCACAACAGTCAAATAACGGCTGATTTGAACGGGATGATAATATTGTTTCCATTCATTTTCCCAACTTTTATCGTCTAAATCACTGACAGATACTTCCACTCCAGTAATATCAAAACCAAAATCAGTTAATTTGTTAATCTGTGCTTCTAATTCTGTCAAAATCTTTGTATTATAATTTTTTTCATCAAAATAAGAATTAATCTTGGTTTTGACACTTTTATCTTCATCATCGACCATTTCTGTTCCGTTTGCGCCAACACGCATAAATACGTCAGAAATAATCTCGGGGTCAAAATCATTTGGGATTGCGACCGTTATTTTTTTCCAAATCATAAACGTTCCTCCATTATTATAAGATTACTAGAAAAGGCCAATAAAAAAAAGACGTTACCGTCTTTATTTAGTTAAAAAACCAATTGTATGAATAAAATCTACTTGGCGTTGTTTAATTTTTTGTTTTGCTTCTTCTAATTTTGGATGATTGATTTGATTTTGATCCGTATCTAAGCAGCTGATCCCATCAATTAAATCGAGAAAATATTGATTCAGTTTTTCAGCTATCAAACTATTTTCCAATTGGTATTTTGTTATATATGAATTGCATAGTTTGATAAATTTATGAATATTAGAAAGATAGTTTTCTTGCAACCGAGCATATGTTTCGTATCGTAAGGCTTCCCCACGCTCGATTACCTTCATCGTTTTAAAATATTCCGCAAACACTTCATTATAAGTAACGAACCTTTCTAATAAGACATTTGTTTCTAAAATACGATATTTACTAGTTGTTAATTCCATAAATCCACCTCATTTCTTTTTAAGACTATACCATATGTTTTTAATTATTAAAAGCATTAGTTTTTAGTTATATAATTATAATAAAAAAGAACAACCTATTTTTTATCAGGTTGTTCTCTTGTGTCATAAGCTTTTTTCCTTAAAGATTCATTATCCTTAAACAACTTTTGAGCCTCAGATAATTTCTTTGGGCTATTCTTAATTTCTTGAGAAATTTTGCTAAAATCATTTTTGGCAGGATCTTCTGGTTCTTTTTTAAACAAACTCATCTAATCGCTCCTTATCCTGTTGTAACGCTAATAATTATATAACAGTTAGCTACAAATGGTTTAATAATTAAAAATAAATTGTATGCCAAATATTCAATTACTTTTAAAAATTATCTGCTTTGTTATTATATACTAAGTAAGTGTTAAGTATTGGGGATTGGTGACAAAAAATGAGCAAAAAAAAGAAATTACAAAAAACTCTCGTAGAAAAAATTTTAGATAAAGAAAAAATTGCATATCAACCGATGACTTTTGAAACTGAAAAAGACGGCGATACTCAAGAAATTGCGACTGATAAGACTAGTCGTGACGGCTACAAAATTTATAAAACATTAGTTTTAACTGGAAATAAAACTGGTCCTTTAGTTGGCATGCTGCCATTAGATAAGCATCTAAGCTACAAAAAGTTGGCTAAAATATCAGTCAATAAAAAAGTTGGCATGATTCCTCTAAAAGACCTCGTTAAAACTAGTGGCTTTGAACATGGAGCCAATAGTCCAGTGGGAATTCGTTCGCTTCACAATTATCCTATTTATTTCTCAAAAGAAGCCGATGAAGCTGAAAAAATTATCGTCTCAGCTGGCAAAATTGGGCAATCACTCTTGGTTGAACCACATGACCTGGCAAAATCAGTTGATGCTAAATTTGGAGATTTTGAGGTTGATAATCCAGAGTAAACAAAAAGTCGAAGTGAATTAACACTCCGACAATTTTTTTACATTAATTATGCAGCTTTGTTTTTCAAATTAGTGATAGCTTCTTCGATGGTTGTACCGTTGCCATAGCGATTACTATCTTTAACATCAACTGCTGTGAATAATTGATCCTTCATATCTAAAAGAATTCTGTATTTCATATTATTCACGCCTCCTTTATGTTCCGTATATCTTAGAGGTAGCGACTGAGATTATAATACGGTCTTCTTTTACCAAAGTCAACTTTAAGCTCTTGCCTTGACTTTATCAGGGATTCGCATAAAATTTAAGACACAAGCATTAAAAAAAGGAGAATTTAATGAACAATATTTGGAAATACGTTTTAGGATTTTTCATCGCCCTATTATTGTTTTCTATCTTTATCCATTTAATCTTGCCATTGATCGTCATCTTGGCAATTGTTGGTGGAATCTACTATCTATATAAGAAACACCAAAAAGATAAATATACCCCTGAGGGACGTAAAAAAGTAAATTAATCAATTAAATGACAAAAGCAGAGTTTGATTGCAACGACAATTGCAGTTAAACCCTGCTATTTTTTTGGCTTATCAATGTCTGCTGTAGCGGAGATCAGTAGTAAAACCGCTCCTGCAACGACAGCAGAAATCAAATTACTTTTGCTGAACCATTTGAAAATAAATCCTAGTACAGCTAAGACCAAAAGTAAAATACCCAACCAACGGTCTAATTTCATCAGTAAATTCATTTTGCACGACCTTTTATTATTATTTTCGATTAAAAAATATTAGAATGTATACAGAATGTTTTATTAGTTTAGTATACATTATTTTGGAGGAGTAAAAAATGGACAAAGCACAAAGACTTAGTATTTTAGACGACTTGATAAAATTAGAAACAGTCAATGGCGACGAAGAAAAAGTTGCCAATTACTTAAAAGATTTATTCGAAAAACATAATATCAATGTCGAATTGAATAAGTATGCCGACAAGCGTGTTTCTCTAGTTGCGACTATCAAAAAAGGCGATGGTCCAATATTAGGCTTTACTGGGCATGAGGATGTCGTCCCTACTGTTGATGATGACAAATGGAATTATGGTGCTTTCAATCCCAAACACATCGATGGCAAAATATTTGGTCGTGGTTCATCAGATATGAAGAGTGGCCTCGCAGGTTTAGCAATTGCCTTGATTGAATTGAATGAAGATTCCGATTTTAAAGGCAATCTAAAATTCTTAGCAACCGTCGGTGAAGAAGTCGGCGAAATTGGTTCTGAAAAGTTAGCTAAGGAAGGCTTCGTTGACGATGTCAAAGCGTTAGTCGTTGGTGAACCTAGCAATTCATCATCCCGTCTGGTTATGGAAAAATTGATTGACAGTGGATTAATTGAAGTCAATGGACAAAAGCCAGAAACACGGATGGCTGCTTTTTGTGCCCACAAGGGTTCAGTTACTTATAAGGTTATTTCTCACGGTAAAGCTGCCCACAGTTCAATGCCTGAAGTCGGCGTCAATGCTCTCGACAATTTAGTTGCTTACTATAATAAACAAAAAGAATACTTCCAAAAAATCGTTCAAACAGAAGACGACATTTTGGGTACGACTAAACCTTCAGTTACGATCATGAAAGGTGGAGACCAAGAGAACACTATCCCTGATTATGCTGAGTTGACAGTTAAAATCAGAACCATCCCTGAATTCAGCAATGACAAATTGATTGCAGATTTGAAAGATTTAATTGAAAAATTAAATCAAGCTGATCCTAAAATGAACTTGGAATTCAAACTACTCAGCAACAATTGGCCAGTTAAGACAGATATCGATTCTGATTTCATTAAGTTGGTGCGTGACAGTTACAAAGATGTGCTCGGCGTAAACATTTTGACTGTTGGTGCTCCTGGTGGAACTGATGCCTCTCAATTTATTCAAGCTAACCCTGATTTAGATGTCGTTGTAGCTGGTCCTGGTAATGAAAGTGCTCACCAAATCAATGAATTTGTTTTTGAAGATGATTACTTGAAATATATTGATATTTATAAAACAATTGCTAAGAAATACTTTAAATAAAGCAATCCAAATTTAAAAAGAGCAATCTCCAATTTTTATGAAATAGGAAGATTGCTCTTTTTGTTGTGATTTTATTCTAAGTCAAAAAAACTGATTTTTTTAAAGTATTCTTTCCTCAATTCTTTAAATTTTCTTATAAATCTAAAATGGGTCAAAAATAAATGCTACTTTAATCATAGTTAGATAATCCAATACTTTGCCAATACAATCTCTTGCTTGTCCTAATCTAGTGCAATTATATTTCGTTTTTAAAACATTACTTAAATAACAACAATAGATTGTTTGTGTAAAAAGTCGATTCAAGGATTAACTAGTCTAATAATATTGATTTGAGGGGAATATTTTGAAATGAAAAAGAATAAGTTTTTGTTAGCATCAACATTAGCTGTTTTAATTGCTCCAAGTATTTTAAATAATATTTCATATGAATCTGAATCTTCTGTACAAGCAGCTACTACAACAACTGATAGCTTTAAAAATCCAGTTGGAGTAGTTGACCTGGGTGGAGCTTACACCGTTGATTCTAATGGCAATCAAACTGATCTCTTTCTTCCAGGTCAATCTTCTTGGAAGTTAGGAAAATCTATTCTTATTAATGGAGAAAGATATTACCAGGTAGCAACTAATAACTATCTCAGTGCTACTCATATTACAGTAACTGATGGAGCATCTGGAACATATTCAGTTATCCAGCCAGCTGTCCCTAATCTTTTGGGAACTATAGAAAGCGATGCTCAAGTCTATAACATCGATGGAAATACTAACGGCGTCGTCCTTCCTGCAGGTTCCTCATGGCAATTAGGCCAATTGATAAACATCAAGGGTATCGCCTATTACCAAGTGGCAACTAATGAATATGTCCTTGCCGCATTTGTTGAAACAAACGCATTTCCTATTACAACAATCACTTTAAACAATGCTTCACGGATTGTTGATGACAATGGCAATTATACTGGTAAAACTTTGCCAGCCAATACGTCATGGAAAGCCGATAGTATGAAAAACATGAACAACATTACTTACTATCGTGTCGCTACTAATCAATGGGTATCAAACGTTCCAATTCCAAGTTACTCCTTAACAACAACTCTAAAAAATAGCCAAGCTGTTTATAATACAGAAACTAATTCTATGACCAGAATTTTGCCTGCCGGCTCTTCGTGGAAAATTAATCGAGTTGTTCGTAATAAGAATAATCAATTCTATGGAAAAGTTTCCACTAATGAATGGTTATTGATAGATTCCAACACCTTAATGTCATATGGCGATTCTGACACAGTACCTAATGTTGCTGTTAGTGAACCCGAATTCGCTACCAGCATCAACAATTAATTACTATTGAATCAAAAAATAACCTCAGTTTAAAAGACCATGAACTAGAATTTTGTTCATGGTCTTTTTTATCATATATTATTTTTGTTGACCCTTACGCATTGTCAATTGAATTCGATTACGATTTTCATCCACTTCAAGTACCCAAACAGTCACGATATCACCAATCGTCACTACAGTACTAGGATCACTGACAAAATGGTCAGATAGTTGTGAAATATGAACTAAGCCATCTTGTTTGACGCCAATATCGACAAAAGCTCCAAAATCAACGACATTACGAACAGTTCCCTGCAATTCCATCCCCGGTTTCAAATCAGCCATGGTTAAAACATCTTGACGCAGTAATGGTGCTGGCATGCTGTCACGCAAATCTCGACCCGGTTTACTTAGCCCTGCAATAATATCAGTCAAAGTTTCCGAACCAATTTCTAATTGTTGAGCCACTTCATTTTTATTCAACTGACTCAACTGTTGCTGCAATTTAGCTGTTCCAATATCACTAGCTGAAGAGTCGACATCTATCAATAACTTCTTAGCTGCTGGATAACTTTCAGGGTGAATATCGGTATTATCCAAGGGATTGCTACCAGAAATTATCCGCAAAAATCCGACTGATTGCTGATAAGCCTTTGGTCCCAAGCGAGGAACTTTCTTTAATGATTGACGATTCGAGAAAGCCCCATTTTCATTTCTAAATTTCACGATATTTTTGGCCGTCGTTGCAGTCAATCCTGAAATATGCGTCAACAATTCCGGACTAGCTGTATTCAAATTAACGCCGACTTGATTGACCGCTGTTTCGACCACTCGGTCTAATTTCTCATCTAAATCTTTTTCGGAAACGTCATGTTGATACTGTCCTACCCCGATAGCCTTAGGGTCAACTTTGATCAATTCTGCCAATGGATCTTGCAGACGGCGGCCGATACTAATAGCCGAACGCTCTTCAACGTGTAAATCCGCAAATTCTGCCCTAGCGTTTGCACTAGCTGAATAAACCGAGGCACCAGCTTCATTGACGATTACGTAATACACTGGGTGATTCAATTTTTTTAAAATGTTGCTGACGAACTCTTCTGATTCTCGACTGGCAGTTCCGTTACCAATCGCAATCATTTCAACATGATACTTTTCAAGCAATTTTTTAAACTCTGGACCTGCTGCAGCGCGTTGTTTAGCATTGGCAGGTTTATGTGGATAGATAACTTGCTTAGCCAAAAAGCGACCATTTTTATCAATAATGGCTAATTTACAACCTGTTCGATAAGCTGGGTCAAATCCCATCACTACTTTGCCCTTTAAAGGTGCTTGCATCAAAAGATGATACAGATTGTTACCGAAGACTTGAATCGCATGATTTTGTGCTTCTTCCGATAATTTGCGACGCAGTTCTCTTTCGATAGCAGGTCCTAAAAATCGTTTATAGGCATCGGCAAAAGCATCTTCAATTTTAACTACCGCTGGGCCTGTCTTTTGACCTACTAATTGAGAATGGCCATACTTCAAAATTGCAGCTGTGTCTAAATCAATTCCCACTGTTAAGATTTTTTCGTGTTCCCCACGATTAATGGCTAAGACACGATAAGGTGGTACTTGTTTCAAAGCTTGACTGAACTCATAATAAGTTGCATAAACTTGTTGTTCATCTTTAGCTTTAGCTCCACGTTTCAATTTGCTAGTCAATTCGCCATTTTGCCAAGTGTAGCCACGAATCCATTCACGGAATTTAGCATTCTCACTAAAATTCTCCACTAAAATTTCATGGACGCCAGCCCAAACAGATGTTAAATCGGGTAAATCCTTATCTGCAGCAATAAAAGACTTAGCCTTACTATCAAGTCCATTCTTTGGAAAAGTCAGCAACCAATTTGCCAATGGCTCCAAGCCAGCTTCTTTTGCAATAGTAGCTTTCGTACGCCGTTTTTGTTTATATGGTAAATACAAATCTTCGACTTGTTGTAAAACGGTCGCATTTTCCAATTGTTGTTGCAGTTTAGGTGTTAATTTACCTTGTTCTTGAACCAAATTGATAACATCTTGACGTCTTTGATTCAATTTCATCAAACGATGAGCTTCATCTTCGATATTTCGAATCGCAACTTCATCAAGAGCGCCAGTTCGTTCTTTTCGGTAACGAGCAATAAATGGTACTGTGTCGCCTTCATTTAAAAGAGACAAGACCGCTTGAATCTGTTGAATTCGATATTGATTCATTTGTTGATGAACTGGTTTGGCCAGATCAACTAGGTTATTCTCGTCTTGTTTTGTTGCCATACTAGTCCTCCACGATTATATTTCACAATTAATTACTATTATATTTAAGGAAATTACTTATAATGCCGTTTTCAATTATAGCATGACTAATTGAATTGCCCTGATTTTCAATCTAACAATTTTTACAAATAAAAAAGGATTCTTTTAATGAAATTATTTCACTAAAAGAACCCAACTCTCAAACGAAACTCAATATTTCCTTATATAAAATTCATTTATAAACTTATTTAATCCCACAATATCATCAATACATAATTCACCTAACTTATAAAAGTTAATATTTTCTTCTAAAGAAATTTCCCTTAATGTTCCAATATCTACATAGGATTGCCTCAACAAGCCAGATTTTTTCCAATTTTTTATTTTATAATATTGTTTTTTTATTCTGTTAGATTTTTTCTCGTACTTCGTTGTTAATGAAAAAAAAGTAATTGAATATTCATTTGAATTTACAACTAAAATCGGTCTTTTTTTCCCACTATCAGAATCAATAAAACTAACATAAAGTATTAAGATATCATCTGGTTTAGTAATCTTGTGATTTGTCATTAACCCATTCCTCTATTTGCTTCTTTGTCTGCAATTTTTCAATAGGAATATCTTTGATACTTTTTCTTAACTCTCGTGAGGCTTTCTGTTTATCAGTTAGTTCAATTGCAAAAGGAATCTTGCCCTTTGACACAATTTGTTTAAAGTACATCACTATTGCTGTTGTTTGATTTAACCCTAATTCATCTAGAACAGATTGAGTCTCATCTGCCAAATTTCTATCAATATTGATGTTTAATTTTTTCTTAGAGCCTTCTTTCATTTGCATTTCATTACCTCCTTATGAGGTTATTATACTCATGAACTGATTATATTTCGACTATTAATGCTTTATGAATTACTTAAAATCATTAAATTTACCATATTTGTAGAAGAGTAAATTTAGGCCCTGATGATTTAACAGTAAAATTCAAAAATACCCCTTAGACATACAAAAGTTTGTATATCTAAGGGGTATTTTTCTCTTCCAATAAAAAAACTAATTAATACTTTTCCCTAAGTCGGCTGCCTCTGCAATATGCTTATTCAATTCATTGTTATTCCATGAATTTGAAGCAAGAACTTCTCCTTTTATATTCCAACGCATATATTTACAAAGTTGATCAAAATATTCTACTAGAGAATGATAAAATTCACTGTCTTTATTCCCGGAACTATAACCACTAATAAGAACATAAACATCTTTACCGTCTTTTAATTCATGGTTGTATTCATAAAATCTATCAATAACTGTTTTCAATTCAGCGTTGATTCCATAGTAATAAAGAGAAGTACATAATACCAAAACGTCTGCGTCCAAAATCCTAGGCATAACTTCCTTAGAGATAATATCGTCATCATGAATCGTCATTTCATTTTCATCTATTTTTAGAAAATCAATTTTTGATGCATTTAAACCAGCATCGAATCGATATAAATCATTGGTTTTAGAAACACCATTAACAAATGCGTCTGCCAATTGACTTGAAGTTCCATTTTTGTGTGGACTACCAGTTAAAACTGTGATTTTTTTTGCCATATTTTTTATCTCCTTTAATTATCACTACTATACTAATTCTTAAAGTTTACTTTAGGTCAATACCCATTAAGAGATAATTTATTATTTATTTCTCAAACAAAAAAATATATTCTCAGCAAAAACACTGAGAATATATCTTGAAAAACTATAATTTATTAATTTTAATTATCATAATTCAAATGCTTGTTTTCATCCAAACCATTAATTTCTTTAATTTCATCATCAGTCAAATTGAAATCGAAAATATCAAAGTTTGCTTTAACGTGTTCAGGGTTTGATGACTTAGGGAAAATAACGAATCCTGTATCAACTTGCCAACGAAGTACAACCTGAGCAGCACTCTTGTTGTGAGCTTTAGCAATCTTATTGATGGTCTCATTTTGAAGTACTAAATGACCATGTCCAATTGGAGAATAGCCTTCATTCACAATGCCATTGTCTTTATCGAATTTAGCCAATTCAACTTGAGTCTTGAGTGGGTGACGCTCAATTTGATTTACCATAGGCTTAACTTTTGCGACCGCAAAGAGCTTCTTTAATTGTTCTTCTGAAAAGTTAGAAACACCAATAGCCTTAGCTTTTCCATCTGCATAAATCTTTTCGAGTGCTTTCCAAGTATCCAAAGTCAATTGGAAATTGTCTTCATTTGGCCAGTGAATCAAATAAAGATCCAAATAATCCAATTGAAGGTCACTCAAAGTTTTATCAAACGCAGCCAAAGTTGAATCATAACCTTGATCAGCATTCCAAACTTTTGAAGTGATGAATAAGTCTTCTCTTTTAACTCCCGAATCTTTAAGAGCCTTACCTACTTCAACCTCATTGCCATAAATATGAGCACAGTCAAAGTGACGATATCCAGCGTCGATTGCACCTTTTATTGCGTCAGCCACTTCGGATTTTTTGATTTGATATGTCCCAAAGCCTAACATAGGGATAGAAACACCATTACTTAATTTTTGAAATTCCATATTATTGCCCTCCTGCTAAAAACTAAACTACTATTTAATAATACATTACAATTTATTTAATTGGAAAGATACGCTCTGAACTTTTTCAATCACGAAACTTAGCTATGATGTTACACTCAAGTTTAATAAATAATTCAACTCCATTTTTACAAATCACACTGAATTTATTTAATCTAGATAGCAAAATAAAGCAGTTGTGTGAGAATGATTACATTTTCAATTAATGCTTTAGAATAGAGTTCAAATAATGGATATTAAAGAATTAAATCTTGTCACAAAAGAAATCGAAAGTTTTTCAAGGCTAGAACATATCGGAAATGGAAAAAAATAAAGAAATCAAAATCTATTTTTAATTTCTTCAGAGCATGGATCGAATGGAATAACGTTTTAGATGTTATCAATAGCTACAAAAATATTAACATGAATTTACATAATGTTACTTCGCATGATTTTTTGGTCTTGTTTCTCCATTATGGGGATGTTATGATAACTTATTGAAACAATCTTTAAGTCAAGACCCGCTTTAGATTATAGAAAAATTGCTCGCCAACTTTATGACATTCGTCAGACACATCCTAAGTATTCATTTACGGTTGCTTTGGTATCAAAGTTAGATACTTGTAAATTTTTGTCAGATAATGATTTAGATAAAATGATTCTTTTATTGGCAAAAATTTCTAATAATCCTAATGTGACAACAAAGAAATAACCCATTCAAAGTTTGGTGATTGTTTGTACGAAATACTCTATAGTCTCTCAAATTTTTCGATTCTAAGAACTGCTAAAAATTCATTTTAATTTAAAAAGTCACGACAAAGTCGTGGCTTTTTTTCAGTGTTATAAAGATTTATTTTGATTTAATAATCTATCTTGATAATCATCATATTCTCGCAAATATTTCATTGGAAATGGGATTACAGTAAGCTGCTTTAGGCGGACAAAATCAACACTCATCATTTTTGCAATATCACCAAAAGAATCTAAAATGACCTTGTCATCCCCTGTCAGTGCTGTAATCTTCCTAAATTTAATTGCCTTACTGATTTCTTGCTTTATACCAGAACTCCGTTTAGTTCCTACATAGTAAAGAAATGCATTATTGTACCTTGTAATACCGATACCATCAAAACCTGGGAACAAAGATGTTGGATCCTTTTGACGAACTGAATTGTTAAAAGTATAGTTGAAATTTTTTTCTAAATCTCGACAAATACTTCGAAATTTCTTCTTTTTGAAACTTATTTGACTATCTAATTTTAATTGATCTTTAATTTCACCTATTGAAACCACAGAAGTCGAAATTTTTTTAACTGCAGCAATCAATAGATTCACATCTTCATCATTATACTCATCATGTGTGGTTTGGTGATTTATACTTAAAAAAGTTTTCAAATCTTTAATCACTTCATTTTTTAACACAATCTTTTCACTATCAAAGTGTATTTCACGTTCTTTTATTTCATCTTGCAGTGGAACAACCTGTATTGATGTTTGTGTGATTAACAAATAGTCTGAGCCTGACTTAATAACACAATCAACACGATCCCAGTGATATTTTTTTTCTTTACTTTTAATTGTGTCGGCAACATCATAAACAACATGTGCCAACTCACTTTTCCTATTGTAATTTTCTAAACTAACAATGTCTGAATCAAATAACATTGTTCCTTCAGAAGATATACTTAATTTGATAACTTTTATCGAACCTTTTTTAATCCATTCGAAACTAAAGAATTCATAACAGCTAACTAATTTCAATAAATCTCCAGAAACCAGCGTCATCTGTTTCTGGCGTATGTCATTTTTGACAATCAAATTAAGAAAAGTATTTATAATTTCTGGACTCTTAACAATATCTTTATTTTGAACTTCTCCATCAACTTTATGCTTTTTTAGTTTCCAATTAACTTTATTAGTTTTATGGTTCAAGTTTCCCAAACCATCAGGTGTAATATGTTGAATGATTTTTTTATCTTGTCCCAATTGATATCGTTCATCAACACTCATATCTTTACGAGCATCACGAATTACTTGGATATTAAGTCCATCAACTGCTTGATTGGCACAAGTAATCGTAATATTCTCCCACTTTAATAACTCACTATCTTGAAAACCTGCCATTAACAAATCAGTTAATTGTTTTGAAATCAAATCGTCAGGATCAAAAAATAAATTTATCGTCTTATTTTGAAGATGATCCCAAATATTATCAACATCAACTGCCAATTTACCGTCAACAAATTGCTCTTCTTTTCTTTCTTTCAATTTGAATCCATCAAGAAAATATTTATTAAAGTAAGTATTCATTTCATCTAATAATTGGTTTAAAATCCCGATTTTACTTTTACTAAAGTTTTCTAAATCTTCTAAAGAAAGATAATTTATTAAATTTTTTTTATGACCATTGTGTCTTTCATATAAGACTATTTTTCTCTCTTTTTTCCCATAATCATAGGTGCGTTGCATTTGTTCACGATTATTATCCCAGACATATGGTTCCTGAACTTCCTGAACTTTCTTAATTTTACTGATTTCAGTAAACGTCGTCACACCAATTTCGAAATTTTTTTCCCAGTTAAGAGATACCTTTAAGGTAATCATTTGTTTTAAATCATCTGCTAATATTTTGGGTTGTTGTCCCTTGCCAACAAACAAATAAGGAGTGATGCTTTTTTCAGGTAACATCACTTCATCAATTGCTAATTGATTAATCATTAATTGAACGATATTATTTTCATAAATTGGAGTTTTCTTATTAAAGATACCAAAATCTACTTTAGTATAAGTTATTTCATTATTTATTTTTGGTTCAACAAATTCATTTTTTTTAAACAAAATTACATACCTAAGTGAATTAATAGCTGTTAAAGCTTGTAACTTTAATTTACTAATATCTTTTTGAAATTGTTTATATGAACTTTTACTTTCCAACTGAGCATAGATTAAATCAAAATCATGATTTAATTTAAGAAAATCTAAATCGTAAACTGTCTCATTAGTCCTAACCATCTTTTTAATTTCCAATTAAGAACTCTCCAATCAATTTTTTATCTTCAGATGTTAAGGAATTCTGACAATTGAAATCAACTAATGCTGAAACCTCCATGATTTTGCCATCATTAGTAATAGTCACTGGAGAATAATTTTCACCTATAATATTAATAATTATGGCTCGCCATTTTTTATTTTCATTGTTTTCTAAAATATTTAATTTTTTTTGGACTTTTAAAAGTGCATTTTTTCGATCTTCCAAGTGACTTGGATTCCAATTTTTAAAATCAATCGCAACATTATTATTTTCAATTTTGTAATCAAACAATTCATTATTCCCTAACTTTTCAAAATTACGCAATTGATTACCAAAAACATCTTCAAAAATATATTTTCCTGCAATTTCTCCCAAAATTCCTCGATACAAATTTATATACTGAATTGGATTTAAAATATTCTCATTTGGAACCCACTCTGTTGCATAGCCATTACTATCAAAGAACTGTTTCAAACCTTTATAGTTCATTAAAATATCTAAACCTGATTCCTGTTCAGAAACACATAACGATGTTTTTTCCTTAAAATCAATTGTCGAACTAAAATCAATTTCTCCTCGGTTAATTGAACCACAATCAACGCAATATGATATTGATCTATCTGAGTTAGGAAGATATTGTAAACATCTTTTGGAAGTACTTTGTAATAGTTTTAAATCATCATTAGAAATCGTTGGATATTTTAAAACCAGTTTGCGAATTTTTTGATATTCCTCGGCAAATTTTTCATCGCTACTCAATCTGTGGACTAACTGATTTACATCACGATAGCTATAAGCGGTTAAATTATTTTTTACAACATTGGTATCATAATCTTGTTGCAAAATATTATTTTCTGAATCAACCTTTTTCATTAGAGAATTAAATTCGGGACTAAACAACATTTTATCTTTATGAATGTATTTAATATTCTTAATGACATTACTGTGAGCTAGTATCAACGGTCGACGAACTTTATTAAAAGTCCGATTCATCCTACCTAATGCTTGAATAATCGCTCTAGTATAACTTACTGGAATACTTTTAGTATGTTTAGGATGAGAACAATAGGGGGATCTATTTTGAATAGCTTTCATCTGTCTTTTTACTTCAAAAGGTCCTATTTCGTTAGCATCTTGCAGATACTCTAATCCAGTTACAAATTTTAAAATATCTGAGCTCAATTTAAAATCAGTTAAATTGGTCATGATGTTCGTGACATCGCCTAAATACATTCCTCCTAAATCAATTTGATTCATTCTTTCGTCATTTCTTTGAACTTCTGGCATAGCTATATTGAATGCTAATGCCTTTTCTTTCTCGCTCATTTTATGTTGCAAATTTTGGCCAACACCTATCGATGCATAAGCACTCAATAAATAAACCCTAATATCTTTTTTTTCTAGTAATTCTAAAGCTTGATTTAACATTTCTTGAACTTGCCCATTTTGTGTTGAAATAAAACAAAGTTGAGGTAAGCTTTCATGTTTATCAGCCAACTCATTGCACAATCCATTAAAAACTTTTTCGATTAAAACTTTTGACATCTCATCCGACTCATCTGCCAACTTTGATTGCAAGCCCAAAAACGAAGTCAAATTTTTATCTAAAATAAAGTAAACAAAACTTTCAAATAAAGATAAATATCTAGTTCGGAAATATTGTATTTCTTTTTCTCTATTTTTAATATTTGAACATTTGATTCCGTTAAGAGTTTTTTGTAATTCTGAATCCAAAGATTGAATTTTTTTCCAATCTATGTCTATCCTAGAAATTTTCTTAGTTCTTGAATGAGACAGAGCCATTTCAACTGAGTCCTTTAGAGTCAATTTCAAACCCACTATCCAAGAATCATTTTTTATTTTGTGTTCATGATATCTTTTGACATAATCAAATTCAGAAATTGTTGATTTAGTTAAAAATTTTCTCCCGTTAATAAAATTATCACCTAATTTTTCTTTCAAATAATCCAAATCATAATTATCTAAAACTGTTGGTGCAAATGCAGTTGCGGACAATCCATAAACTAGACATTTTTTTGTTAAATTTAAGAGAAAATTTTCAGCTGTCGCATTCAAAAATGAAGCATTAATTTCTGTTTCTAAATCATGCGCAGCTGAATTTTCAAAATAATAAAGTGACATTCCCTCCTTTTGAAATTCATGATAATCATGCGGATCATATTGGCTAATCTTGTTAGTCTTATCATTTTGTTTGATTTCAGGTAAGATATTGACTAATCCTTCAATTTGTCTGTCGTCCAATCGTAATGCATGATAAATAGTTCTGTAGGCGTCCATTTGAGTAATTGCCATATCTAAATCAGAGCCATGGGAATTTCTAAAATTCATGTATCGTCTTGCACATTGAACGATAAAATCATTAAAATATTTGATAAAACCGGAAACGCGTCTCAGCATAAGACTAAAGTTTAATTCATCCGGTTCATTTTGATTAACGATAATTTGCTTTAAATTTTCATCAAAATGAGCATATCTTTTTTTATTCAAACTCACTAAGGTATTTCCTGGTGTGTGAATCACATAGGAACTTGATTCCATTTCATTAAATTTATATAAAAAAGATAATTTGAATTCACTATTTAATTTATTCGCAATTTCGAGAAAATGTTGATACCCTTTACCTTCAGAAAGAATCTTGTTCAATTTTATTGGTAAATCATTTTCAACTCTTTGCAATCCTTTTAAAATTGAATCAAATAGGTCAATCAAATCAAATTTAATAGTCAAAGCATCATTAATAGACTTATTCCAAAATCTTGTTTTAGTACTATCAAATTCATCAAAAACAACTAATGAATTTTCAATTAAAGCAGAGTATTGAAATAATTCTCCTTCGAATTTAAAAAAAGGCGTATAACTTCGAATAAATTTATCAGTTGTGCATAGAAAAATTTGAAAATCCTCAGGATGAATTGTTGGATAAATTTTATTTATCCACCTTTGAAGTTCTTCCGGACATGTCTTTAAAAATGCTTTTATACCTTTTTGTACTTCAACATCATTGAAATTACTAAAATTAATTCCAGCTAAATCCGAAAGAACCTCAGCTAAACTTTTTCTAAATTCATATTCCATCTTTTTTAATTCAGACCATCCTGAAATCGTATCTGGGTCAGAGTTATGAATCGTATTATATAAATTAAATGACTCTTGAAGTTTTATCAAAGCCTTTTCCAAATTTGATTTCATAATTATCATTGGAATTTCTTTATTAGTATAATCATCCACTAATAAACTGACAGTGTCTGTTAATGAACGTAAAACAGCAATCTTCTTGTAAGAATATTTCTGGCTTTTTCTCTTACGATTCCATTCATTCACAAAACTCTTCTCCATAAGGTTTTTCTTTTGATCAGTCACAAAAAAAGTCTTGAATCCACTATTATTGAGTGCTTGCTGGCATAAGAAAGAAACAACGCTGTAACTTTTTCCACACCCTGTAGGAGCCTCTAATACCACTAATTTTCCTGAATTACCGTCTTTATTTATCTGTTTATAAATATTCTCATGATCTGATACTTTCATTACTAGAAAAGTCTCCTTTATAAAAAGCATTTTGAACTACGCTCTGAACTAAATTTTATTTAACCATATAAGGACTTTTCTATCAGTATTAAATGAATTCTTTTTTAATTTATCTTTTTATCCGTGATTAATTAATTTATCTATTTAAAAGACAATTTTAATCAAATTATTTATAATGAATAAATCGAATTTATTAACAAATAAAATAATTAACAATCGTAAATTGTGGGTCATTTCAAAGAATACAAACTATAACGAGTTCCCTTATTTTATTACACCAAATCTTTATTAACCACAAAAATAGATATGGCTAATCGTAATTGCGTGATTACCATACCTACCAATTTCGTTATATTTTAATTTTTACCAGAGATTTAATAATTCAATGTTATCTTTCATGCCTTGCTTCATCGTTTTTGCAAACTTTAAATCTATTACTCCAGTATTCGCCAAAAACTGATAAAATTTAACCATGCTTTTTTGAACCCGTTTAACTTCTTGCATACTTGAACCATGCAGATACAAATCCGAAACATTATCAGATTCATAATTAAACACCGTTATAAATCTGAAAGCTAAATATTCATTTAAATAGAGTTTGAGAGAATTTTCATATGATTTGACCGTTTTCTCTGCATAATCACCCTTGACACTCTGGATAAAACTATCAATCAATTGATTATTTAATCTTCTTATTTTTTCAACTGCATTATCCGATTGATCCAAATCATCAAAAAAAGAATCACTTTCTGCTAGATGTTCAATTTGAATCAATTCATCATGAATTTGGTTAATTTCAGATAAATTAACATCTGGTTCTGTAATTGCAATTTTTTTCCATTTCAAATTTTCAGCTCGCAAAATATCAGCAGTATTTTCAGAAAAAATGGTCTTCCCACTCATGACATTCCGTATTAAACCAGTTGCTTTTGAAGATAAAAAATCTTCATCGATTTCGTTATCTTCTAAATAAGTTTCAACGACTAAACTGACTTCATTTAAACGACCACGTTGACTCCGACTCACTGTAGGCCCTACTTCCCAGTCTTTAGCTATTTTTAGATATTGTTCCAAATTGGATTGTGATAATCCCAATGATTGCCAAACTTTATTTAATTTTTCTTGAAATCTTTTTTGGATTTGTGAACGATTTTTAGCATTGACATCATATAAAACAATCGACAAAGTTGTTGCATCATTAGTAAAAACAACTACTTTTTTTCTCTTATGATTTAAATATTTCACATGCCACGAAAAGATTGGATTCCCTAACACTAAATTTTTAATTTGATCAGAATTTTGCCGAAACTGATAATCTTTGAAAAGTGATTGTGCTTTTTGAACTACATTGATAAACATTACTGACTCCTAGAATTGATATTGTTCGATATTTACAATATCACATTTACCTGGATAACTAATATCTATTACCTAGTAAATGGCAAATTTATTTAGAATCCACTTTGACGATTTTAGGATATCCAATACACTTATCTTTTTCATCAACATAAATCTTTTTGAATGCTTTACAAACTTTTTAATTCGAAAAGATAATATTAATTTAACTAATTAATGATATTTTCTAAATTGCCAATAACAATAGACGTTAAGAATTTTAGCTGGACTTATCGAATCAAGGTAAGTAAAATAAAGTAGTTATGTGAGGACAATCACACAGGCTTAATTAAAGCAAAATAATTTTCCGTAATTAATGTTTTCGAACGGAGTTCAAATAATGGATATTAAAGAGTTAGATCTCGTCACAAGAGAGATTGAAGATTTTTCCGGATTAGAACATATCGGAAACGGAATGAATAAAGACATTGAGGATTATTTCAATTTTTTCATGACTTGGATTGATTGGAATAATGTCTTAGACGTTATTAATAACTATAAAGATATTAATATGAACTTACATTATGTTACAGCACACGACTTTCTAGTTTGGCTGCTTCACTATGGCGATGTTTATGATAATTTATTAAGACAGTGTTTAAGCCATGATCCATTGTTAGACTACAAAAAAGTTGCTCGACAATTGTATCAACTAAGACAAAATCACCCTAAGTATTCCTTTACAGTCGCTTTATCATCTCGTATGAAATCAAAGAAATTTTTGTCAGATAATGATTTAGATAGATTCATTCCCTTATTGGCAAAAATTCCAAATAATCGTAAACTTTCAAAAAAAGAAATCACTCAATCTAATCTGGGTGATAACTTATATGAAGCACTCTATAGCCTTTCAAATTTTGCGGTTCAAAGAGTTGCTCGAAATTCATTTTAATTTCAGTTAAAAAAGTCACAATCTATTTGTGGCTTTTTTATATATTATTTTTATTCAAGATATATTGAAATCTTATTAGTGCTAATAAATGAAGATTTTTCTAACTTAGTTTTTTATCCTTCATTGCTTAATTAAAATATCAAAATTTAGCTAAATTATGATTATTTTCAATAATTAATGTAAATTTTGTTAACCATTAAAATCATTAACTATATAATTGACTAGAAAGATAATTTTCTTTCAAGAGGGTAAAATAAATGAAGAAAAACATAAGAAAAGTTTTAATCGCTTCAGCAATGACAATTATGATGGCTCCTGGCGTTTTGTCAGCTTTACCACAACAAACAGTCGCTGCAAGTTCTGTAGGAACAGTCTCGGTAAACACACCGGTTTATGATGCCAATGGAAAAGCTAATGGCGTAACATTAGCAAGTGGCACTAGCTGGCAATTAGGCGAAAAAGTCACTTTGAATGGCGTTTCAAATTATCAAATTGGTAATAATGAATATATTCCAGTTGCCGTAGTTTCAAATGTCAGTGGATCAAGTACAAATAATGACGACAGTGAAACTTCTACTACCGGCACATCAATTACTGATAGTAACGACGTCAACGGTCAAGTCGGTACGTTAACTGCTAATACAGCTATCGTAAATGGTTCAGGTAAAACTACTGGTCAAATTCTCTCAAAGGGCAGTCAATGGATCATTGGCAATAACATTTTGACTTATAACGGTGCCAAATATTACCAAGTTGCTACTAACGAATACGTTTTAGCATCTAATTTATATATTGCTCAACCTAATATTGATACAAATTCATCGATTCCTACACCTGGAAATGGTCTAATTGGTAGAACTAATTTGCAAATGAGAACTTATAATTCAGAAGCAAATGCATACGACATGACGCTACCTGCTAATACTTCTTGGAAGATTTCTAAACTAGTCGTTAACAAGTACGGTTCATATTGGGGCGAAGTTGCTACAAATCAATGGGTTTGGATTACTGATGTCACTTTAAATAGTGGTCTCAATTTAGGAAATAATTCATATTACGTTCCAAACTTTGCGACAAGTATTAATAAATAATAATTAAGATATTTTTTAAAAAAGAGAAGTAAACTTATTCAGTTAAGTTTGCTTCTTTTTTTCATATAATTTTTATTTCTCTTTTTTTATAATTTGTATATAACGATAGATACTCGGTTCAGAGACTTCCAATGCTTTTGCGGCCTCTTCGACACTATCTTTTAGTTGAAAATATCCCTGTTCATGCAATTGTCTAACACAATCAATCTTATTTTCTGGCTTCATGAATTCTTTTGTGATACCGAGTTTTTGAGCATAATCATTCACTACTGTATGGACATATTCCTTTGCTGATTTAGTTAAAGTTTCAAAGTCATGCTCAGTAGTTTTCTTAATATTGTCATTTTCAAGTTCCGAAAGTGAATCATTTGGAATCCGATAATCTTTCAAGACGCGTTCGACCGAATTCTTCAACACATTCAAACTCTCTTCCGATGTATTGATACATAACATAGCCACTACTTCACCAGCAAATTTTAAAAAGAAAGTTGATGATCATAAATTTATATTTTTAGACGACTTACCCGAATAGTTCGTTAAAAAGTTTTTTGATTCCTTTTTGCCTTGTTTTGACATTCGTAAAACTAAATCTGAAGCTGGGTCGCCAATTTGTCTATGCGAAATATAGTTATTGCGAATTGCCACAATTGAATGATCCAAATTTCTAACATCATTTAAAACCACTTCACTATTTCTTCCCAAAACCTCAGCAAGGAAGTCCACCATAGGGACAAAACTCTTAATATAATCGTCAGCATTCTTAAACTGTGCTTCTCCCATTTTTTATCTTCCTTCCCCATCAATATTAGTTTATAATTTGCCTATTAATGTTTTTCATTGGCATTTGACCGCAACGAATCCATAATAATAATTAAATATTATCACGGTAATAATTTATTTGCACAGAATATGGGCTGATGATACAATTTCATTGTAATCGATAACATTAATATTTTTATATCAGGAGGTGTCTTGAAAGTGTTGGTCAAAAAAACATAATAATTCAGAAAAGGGATGATTAAACTGGCAAAAGAAAGTCTGGAACTCAATAATCAGAAGTCAAACGCCGGCATGAAAACCATTATTGCTTTAATGGCTGGCTATTCCATGGTTTACATGGATAAAAATATGGTTTCAACGGCAATTATTCCGATTGCAAAAGAGTTCAATTTTACAACTTCACAAACTGGGATGATCATGAGTATGTTTTTCTTAGCATATACTTTGATGCAAATTCCCGGTGGCTGGCTAGCTGATAAAATTGGTGCCAAAAAAGTTCTCTTACTATCGCTTGGCATCATTTGTTTCTTCTCATATGCTTTTGGATTCGTTAGTTCTTTGATGCTATTTTTTGCGATTCGTTTTGGTGCCGGTATTGGTCACGGTGGCTATCCTGCATCTTGTTCTAAAGCCGTTGCAGAAAATTTTGATAAAGAAAAACGTGTCATGGTTCAATCTGGTATTATGACAACTTCAGGTATTGGCGGTTTATTAGCTTTCGTTCTTGGAGCAAACGTCATTGCTATCAACTGGCGTTATGGTTATATCCTTTTAGGAACAATGTTTCTCATCGCCTTCTTGTTGGTTTTGTTCCTTTTGCCAAATGAAGTTAAAAAACCGGTAGAAGAAACAAAAGTTGAACCAGAAAAGGTCCCATTTACACAGGTTATTACTAATCGCAATGTGTTGCTTTTATTCGTAATCATGATCTTATTAAATATTACTTATTACGGCGCCATGTCATGGTTACCTAGCTATTTAACTAAAACCTATCAATTATCATTGGGTGCTGCCGGAGGTATTTTGGCAGTTAACGCTATTTCTCAAGTTATCGGTAGCTTTATGACTGGGATAATCCTTTCCAAATGGTTCGAGGGTAAACAAAAGGAATTCATTCTGATTTGTTCCATTATCAGTGCTATCTGTATTTACACTTTAGTAAATATCAACAGCGTTGTTTTCTCTCTAGTTTTAGTAGCCTTAATTGGGATGACTACTATTTCTGCTTTCACCGCAACTTTTACTTGGCCACAAAAAATTTTTAAACAGGAAATTATCGGATCTTCTGTTGGTATTATCAACACTGGTGGTACTTTTGGGGGCTTTTTAGCACCAATCATAATTGGTTCTATTGTGCAGTCCGCAGGTGGAGATTTTACCAACGGCTTCATATTCTTGGCAATCAGTATTCTTATCGGTGGTTTTGGTACATTTACCGTTAAAACTAAATAAAGATATTAGAGGTGCTTACAAAATGAGTGAAAAATATGCATTAGCTGATCAAAGTTTGAAAGAAAAGCTTTATAAAAAAATTGAAGATAAAACTGACAAAATGATTCAAATCAGACGTTATCTTCATGAACATCCAGAATTATCCTTTGAAGAAAAAGAAACTGGCAAATACATCGCTGATTTTTATAAAGATATGGATGTTAAGGTTGAAGCAAATTATGGCGATGGCTACGGAGTCGTTGTCACGATCGATTCTGGAAAACCTGGTAAAACAATTGCTTTAAGAGCTGATTTCGATGGTCTTCCTGTTCAAGAAGAAACTGGTTTGCCATACGCTTCAAAGAACAAAGGCGTTATGCATGCTTGTGGACATGATGGTCACACAGCTTATATGCTGATTTTGGCTGAATGTCTCTATGAACTAAAGGATGAATTCGACGGCAAAGTCAAAATCATTCACCAACCTGCTGAGGAGACTCCTCCTGGTGGCGCACCTGGTATGATTAAAGCTGGTGTTTTAAAGGGTGTCGATGCCATTCTCGGCGTTCACGGTTGGGCAACTACACCTTATGGAACAGTTCAATGTACGATTGGACCGGTTATGACTGGTCGTTCAAGTTTCAAATTGACGATTCATGGTAAAGGTGGTCACGGTTCCGCTCCTAACTTAGCTAATGATGCTAACGTAGCTGCTTCTTATTTCGTAACGATTGCTCAAACAATCATCTCTCGTAGAACTGATCCATTCGATATGTGTACTTTAACTGTTGGTAACTTTGATGGACGCGGTTCATTCAACGTCATCAAGGATTCTGTCTTTCTTGAAGGGGATGTTCGTTTCATGAATGTTGCCGAACGTCCTATCATTGAAAAGAACTTCAAGAATATTGTCAAAGGACTTGAAATCATGTTTGGCGTCAAAGTCGATCTCTTCTATAACGCTGACTACCCTGTTCTTGACAATAATGAAGACCTAACCAAAGAAGTCCAATACAGTTTAAATCACAGCGATATTAAAGAATTGCAAACGGTTGATACAACATCCCGTAACACAGCTTCTGAAGACTTTGCTTACTTCAGCAATGAAGTCCCTGGAGTTTATATGTTTGTTGGTGAGATGCCTGATAATGGTGTTTATTCCGCTCACCACAGTCCAACATTTGTCATCAATGAAAAGGCACTTCCACTAGCTGCTAAAACAGTTGGTGCAGCTGCACTTGATTTCTTAGCAAATAAATAATCAAAATTCTAAAATAAATAAGCGTTCAAATTTCAGTTTATAATTGAAATTTGAACGCTTATTTTATTTTGTTAATTCATAACTATTGTCTAACAGATTACAGATTTGTTTGGAATCAACCTTACTAATTTCTATCGAAAGCCAGTGACCCTTATTCATATGATAGGCTGGAAGAAATTCTGATTCGTCTTGGAGGAGTTCAATATTTTCTGGATCAAGTTTGATATCCATCACATCCAGCAATTCTTTTCCATCCAAGCCTAAATTCTCAGCTTTTACTTCCATCACTAAGTCAAACCACTTGTGATTATCAGAATGTTTCAAAACCGCATAAGTTGGATACTTTCTCCATAAATATTCTGGCTTTACGTGGTACTTTTTTTCAGCATATGTAAAAATCTCTTCACGTTTCGTATCTTCATGACCCCCATTAAAAATACATTAGAGAATAAATTTATTAATGACTTCGGCCAATGCATCGTGGTTATTATCTGCTTTAGTGACATATTTAGCAGCTTCTTTAATACTATCAATCCCATTAGCAACACTGACTGGTAAGCCAACTGCCTTAAGCATTGGCAAATCGTTGCTGTTATCTCCTGCAGCAATAATTTCTTCTGGTTTAATACCTAATAATTGTCCTAATTGAACAGATGCACTTCCCTTATCGATTCCAGCTGGATTGAATTCAACATAACGACCAGATGAATAAGTAACCGCTAAATCTTTAGGATCAACTTCTGATTCAACTGTTGCTCGCATTTGTTTACGTTCCTCAATTGAAGGCAATGCCATGATAACTTTCATAACATTCATGTCTTTGAATTGATCAAAATTGTCAGTCTTCATTTCTGTAAAACTGACGCCACGGTTAGTTAAATAATCGGAGTCTTCTGGAACCGGATTATAGATATACAAGACATCTTGCGTATATACGTGAGTTGCTGCCTTCTTATTCTTTGCTCCAGCAGCAAAAACCTTTTTGGCAATTTCAAAAGGCATCGCATTGATTGCAATCGGACGGTTATCTTTATTTTCCAAAATCAGACCACCGTTGTAAGAAATAGAATATTGATTGGGCTGATTTTTTAAGTGCATTGTTTCCAAATCATTTTGAAATGACGTATAGCTTCGACCCGAATTTGGCACAAAGTGAACGCCCTTTTTAGTTGCAGCTTGAATGGCAGTAGCATTTTTAGCCGATAAACTGCCATCGTCATTCATCAAAGTTTCATCCAAATCACAAACAATCATTTTATACATAAATTAAGATACCTCTCATTTTTAGATTACCTAATTAACTTTAGCTAATTTCGCAAGTAAGCGCAACCACTTTAGGATTCATAAGAATGATTTTCTCCCTAAACAATGTGAATTTCATTAAAGACCTAATTTAATTAAATTCCACATTGCATTAAATCTGCTTTCATATTCGCTATCTTTCCAAGAATCCTTAAAATTCGGTAAAGTAAAAACTGAAAAAGCAGATAAAATTGTTTCTGCTCTTTTAATATCATTATCATCATACTTCATTATTCTATTAATAGTATGATAGCAACCTGTTAATACTTCTCTGAGAACATATGGATTGTTATCAACATATTTGGTATTTAAATCAAACATTCTTTTATCACTCAAATAAGCTTGTTTTTTTGCATTAATAAATTTCCAAAGCCAATCATACAGTTGTTTTTTTGAGTCATTAATGGATTCATCAATGCTTATCTTTTCAACAATATTTTGATTGAACCATTTTTGAGCAACTGTTTCCCAAAGTTCTTGTTTACTGCCAAAATGTTTATAAATGGCTCCATGTGTTATTCCCATTTTATTAGCAATTTGAGGGATAGAGACTTCTGGTTTGCCAGTTTCTTCTATTAATAGTTCTGCAGTTTCAATTATCTTCAAATTTGTTATTTTTTCCATATTTTTAAATTTCTTTCTAATAATTTATTTGTAGTTTAGCACAATTGATTTTAAGTAACAATTATTGACTTCTGTTACCAAAGAAATTATACTATTTTAAAATTATAGATAAAAAACGGTTATCAAATATGGAGAAGAATATGAAAGTTGCTCAATTAACTAAGTATGAAAAGAATGCCAAATTAAAAATTAAAGACTTACCTGTTCCAAAAATTGCTACTAATGAAGTTCTAGTTAAAGTCAAAGTTGCTGCTGTGAATCCACTTGAGAATTTAATTACTAGTGGAAGTGTCAAATTAATTCAAAACTACCAATTACCTGCAACTATGGGAAACGAACTTACTGGGATAATTGAAAAGGTTGGAGATAAAGTCCGTGATTTCAAAATTGGAGACAAAATCTATTCTCGTTTACCATTAAATAAAATTGGAGCCTTTGCTGAATATGTAGCAATAAATCAAGACGCAATCGCCTTATTACCGAAAAACCTTAATTTCTCTACAGGTGCTGCAGCTCCTTTAACTGGTCTGACAGCTTATCAAGGACTGCATGAGGAACTACATGCCAGTGCAGGAAAGACCATTTTTATTCCTGGAGGATCTGGTTCATTTGGACAAATGGCAGTTCCAATTGCTAAAGATATGGGCTTAAACGTTATTGTCAGTGGAAATAATCGCTCTCGTGAACAGGTTATGAATATTGGTGTTACTCAATTTTTAGACTACAAAACAGAAAATTATTGGGAGATTCTGCATGATGTCGATTATGTTATTGACACTCTAGGAGCAAAAGAAATCGATAAAGAATTATCTATTTTAAAAAATGGTGGCAGGCTGCTATCACTAAAAGCTGGTCCAAATAAGCAATTTGCAATTGACCATAACTTACCATGGTGGAAACAAATATTATTTGCAATTGCAGGATCAAAAATAGACAACAAGGCCAAAAAAGCCAATGTAAAATACCGATTTATCTTTGTTAGAAGTAATGGCCAACAGTTAAAGAAAATAACTCAAATAATTGAAAAAGAGAATATAATCCCAGCTATTGATCCTAAAGAGTTTCACCTTAATGACATTAACAAAGCTATTGACTATATGACTCACGAACATCCCAAGGGAAAAGTTCTAATCCATTTTTAGTAAATATTAGAAGCAATTTTATAGCCCGTTAACAATATATTTAATTTTATTACCTTCGTAAGCAGCAATGGTATTTTGAGCTACAATTTCTGCCATAGCATCACGAGCTTCAACCGTCGCATTACCCAAGTGAGGCGTCAAAATCACATTTTTCATTTGCTTCAATTCATCAGAAACCTCTGGCTCATGTTCATAAACATCTAAAGCTGCCCCAGCAATCGTCTTTTGCTTTAAAGCAGTCGTTAATGCAGCTTCATCAATAATTGGACCCCGAGCAGCATTGATTAGCACAGCGTTTGACTTCATTTCTGAAAATTCTTTTGCTCCTAAAAGATGCTTGGTACTGTCATTTAAGGGAATATGAATCGAAACGACATCAGACTTCTTTAGAAGTTCATCTCGACTGACGAATTTAGCTCCCAATTGCGTTTCCAAACTAATAGGCAAACGATGGCGTTGCGTATAAAGAATTGGCATATCAAAAGCATGCATTCTCTTGGCAACTGCTTGGCCGATTTGACCCAAACCAATAATACCCAATGTTTTGCCTTGCAATTCATGACCTAAGAAGAATAAAGGAGCCCAACCATTGAATCCAGTAGTTCTCATCAGATGGTCGCCTTCAGCGATTCGATGCATCAAGCCAATGATTAAGCCTGTGGTTGATTCAGCAGTCGATACTGTTGAGACTTTAGGCGTATTGGTAACTGGGATATTTAACTTCTTAGCGTAATTAACATCAACGTTGTTTGTTCCCGCTCCAAAATTAGCAACTAATTTAAGTTTAGGAGCAGCATCCAAAACTTCTTGATCAACTGTTGTTGAAAGTGGAGTAATTAAAAAATCACTGTCAGAAACATGTTGTTTTAATGTATCCTTATCAATTAATTTATCATCAGTATACATATCAATCGTTAAGTCAGTTGCCTTCAATAAGGAAACTGCTTTATCGGGAATTTTTCCCGCAATAAAAACCTTTGCCATAATTAAAACCTGCCTTATTTAAATAATTTATTTACTTATACTATGATAATTATGGTCCTTAAAGTGCATTCTAACAAGATTTTAAATTCAAAAAAAGTAGTACCTTAATTTCAATAAAGATGGTGAAAATGTTATAATTCTTTTAGAACATATGTTTGTAAATCATCAATGGATGCCCAGTGCATCCCTTTTTTGACGGGAGGATTATTCAGATGACAAATGAAAGGACCTACATGGCTATTGACTTGAAATCATTTTACGCATCAGTGGAATGCATTGCCCACGACCTTGATCCATTAAATGCTAATCTTGTCGTTGCCGATAATTCTCGAACTGACAAAACAATTTGTCTAGCAGTCTCTCCTGCTCTAAAAAAGTTTGGGGTTCCTGGTCGTCCACGACTTTTTCAAGTTGAACAAATCGTTTCTAAACTCAATCATAAAAGATTATTAGAAAATTCTCGTCATCATTTGACAAAATATTCCTCAATCAATCGTCAGCACTTATTAAATTCACCATCGCTAAAAATTGGCTATAAAACTGTCAAACCAAGAATGAATTTTTATATGCACAAAAGTACGGAAATTTACGGTATTTACCTGCGTTTCATTGAGGCAAAAAATATTCATGTCTATTCTATTGATGAAGTTTTAATGGATGTGACTGATTATTTAGCGACACATAACATAACTGCTCACACCCTAGCTAAAACGATTATCCAGCAAATTCAATCGGAAACTGGTATCACGGCCACAGCAGGTATCGGAACTAATCTCTACTTAGCTAAAGTAGCAATGGATATCGTTGCTAAGCATATTCCAGGTGATAGCGATGGCGTTAGAATCGCACAGATGAACGAATTGCAATATCGAAAACTTCTTTGGGCTCATCAACCATTAACTGATTTTTGGCGCATTGGTCGTGGCTATTCAAAGAGACTTGAGAATTTAGGATTACACACCATGGGTGACATTGCTCGGTGCTCGTTAGGCAGTTTATCAGATAAAAAGAACGAGGAAATCCTCTATCAAGAATTTGGTAAAAACGCCGAATTGATTATTGACCATGCTTGGGGACATGAGACGACGACTCTTGCTGATATTAAAAACTATCGCTCAGAAGATCACGGTCTCTATTCAAGTCAAGTTTTGATGAAGCCAACTTCTTATGCAGACGCTTTAAAAATTGTTCGTGGCATGAGTGATACTTTAGCTTTAGATTTGGTTCAAAAAAAATCTGTCATTAACCAAGTAGGTATTATCGTTAATTACGATATTACTAGTCTCCAAATAGACAATAGTTTTACTGGCCAGTTGGTAACTGACTACTATGGAAGAAAGGTTCCTAAACCAGCTCATACTAATATAAAATTGGATAGTCCAACTTCATCGTCTGCTGAATTGAGCAGCACCTTCAAAATGCTCTATGAAAGATGCACTGATTCTAAGATGCTGATAAGACGAATCACATTAACAGCAACCAATCTGATTGACGAGAAAAAAGCCAAACAAAAAACTACTTTCAAGCAAACGAATCTTTTTGAAGATACTAATGAGGAAATAATTCAAGATAAAACTGCTCAAACTAAGCGTCAACAAGATAGAAAAATTCAAGAAACTATTTTAAATTTACAAAGGAAATTCGGTAATCGCAACGTCATCGTCAAAGCATCTGATCTTGAAAAGGGTTCAACCACAATGGAACGTAACAATCAAATTGGAGGTCATCACGCCTAATGGATGAAAAGAAATTAATTGAACAAAAGATTTTTAACGATACCTCAGCTTATAACGATATTATGAATCTTCCTTATCAACCATCTAAACGCCATTTGCCAATGCCAGAATTAGACCGAGCTGCCCAATTTGCGCCTTTTGGAGCTTTGGAAGGATTCAAAGGATTGATTGAAAAGAAGACTCAAAGCTATCGCCGAAAAAAATATACAACTGCTGATGAAGAGGTTTTAATCAAACGTCAGCTTGAGTACTTAAGGAAAAATGACAAGACAGTCGATGTTAATTACTTTAATGAAGTTTCTGGTTATTATGAGCATCTAAAAGGCCATTTGAAATCAATTAATTATCCAAAAGGTATCGTTATGTTTGAAAAAACCAAAGTTATTATCGTCAATATTCGTTCCATGAAATTAATTTAAAAGGATGTCCAAAAAGTGGGCACCCTTTTTTACTAACAAAACTTTTTCATAAAAAAAGTCCAAACAAGTTTTTACCTGTTTAGACTATAATTTTTATTTCAGTAACTTTTCTAAAACGTTCAAAACACCTTCATCATTATTAGAATCAGTGAAATGATTAACCGCATCTTTAACTTTAGAAACAGCATTTTCCATGGCGTAACCATAAGGAGTCAATTGCAACATCCCTAGGTCATTTTCGTTATCGCCAAAGGTCATGATTTCATCGTCAGCAACATTGAATTTCTTCTGCAATTCTTTCAATCCCACAGCTTTATTGACTGTGTTATCACTGATCAATTCAGTATTATAACCTGAAGTTTGACTGGCAAGACCGACCGGCAAAGCCTTTCGTAGATTGTTCATCATACTATCAAAATCAACATGATTATTAAAAGTAACCCCAATACTAGTAATCTTATCCTCAAGACGTTTAGCAGTTACTGTTGGTAAATCTACTACCCGTTTCAAGTGATTATAGTAACGATAAGTTAAATCATAAGCAGCTTGGGAAATTGTTTGGTCCACATAAGCTGACTTGACGCCGACAACCAAATGTTCAGCGATATCAGTTGGTTCAAATTGATGATTAATAATGTCTAAAGTTTTTGCCACGGCATCCTCTGGAATTGCTTGAATCAACAATGGTGCATTCTCACTGTATACGACAGCTCCGTTTTGTGAAACAAAATCCATTTCTGATTTGAATTCATCAAATTGATTTTGCAAACGTTGATATTGAGAGCCACTAGCGGCCACTACACGAATATTTTTCGAACGCAGTTGTTCTAAAATCTTTCCAAAACGTTGATGATTATAAGTGTTTTTATCATTTAAAAATGTTCCGTCCATATCAAAAGCGACTAGTTTAATGGCCATTTTATTACCTCTCTTCAAAAAATAACCATTTAATCATATCATAAGTCGCTATTAATGAACTAATACTTAATTTATAAAACTGCTTCTAAAGCTTTAGCAAATTCTTGTGCATTCCCGACAAAGTAGTAATCTGAGTAATTGAATATTTGGGCACTGGCATCAGTATTAGCTGAAATAACCACTTTAGCATTGGAAATACCGGCTGTGTATTGAACTGCACCTGAGATACCTAAGTTAATCAACAATTCTGGAGCAACTGTTTGACCACTTTGACCAATCTGGTCATCAATCGTGAATTAGTCTAAGTCAGTTAATGGTCGTGTGACACCAACATTAGCATGTAAACGTTCGGCTAATTTCTCAGCGGTCTTAATTGCAGCTTCAGAATTATTGCCTCGACCTAAAGCAACGATTCGGTCAGCGTCGACGACACTATCACTTGTCTTAGGTGGCAAAACCTGACTCTTAATTTCTAGTTGAGCATCTTTTTGCCATGTGAGATTGGAAATGTACTCAACTTGTAAACTTTCATTATTCTTCTTCTCGGCGGAAAAGACATTGGGACGCGCTGTGGCCATCTGTGGTTGGTGATTAGGAATCGTGATATCGCACATGATGTTATCGCCATAAGATGGTTTAGTTTGAACTAAGAGGTCGCCTTCAAAACTCAAGTCAAGACAATCAGCAGTCAAACCAGTTCTCAATCGTGCTTGCAATCTTGGAGCAATTGAACGTCCAACAACAGTTGCTGGGAAAATAAAAGTATTCGGAGTTCCCTTTTGTTTGATCAATTGATCTAAGGCATTCGTAACTTCCAAATCGTCGCCACTAGCTAAGTCATCATCTTTGATAACCAAAATCTTATCAGGGCCGTATTCAGCCAAGTCATTTTCCAATTTGGCGGATTTTCCTTCAATCAAAATTACGACAACTGGGTCATGACTGACTTGATTCATTTTTGTAATCAATTGATAGGTTACCGGATTGATCTTTTGCAATTCAGTTTCGGCAAAAATCCAATTTTCCTTAATCACTGTCATTTTATTCATCCTCCGTCAAAACATTTTGTTTCTTCAAAACTTCAACTAATTCCTTAGCTGCATCAACTGGGTCGTCGGCCAATTTATGACCTACCTTGGCAACTTTTTCAGGTGAAGAGATTGAACGAACGATTGTTGGTGAACCAGCTTGACCAACTCGTGAATCTTCCAAACTCAAATCACTAGCGTGCCATGTGGTAATTGGTTTGTCGAAACTCTTAGCAATTTCAACGACATTCGTATATTCAGGTTGATTGATCGTATCCGTTACAGTAACTAACAAAGGCAATTTAGCGGTGATTTCTTGAGCAACTGTTTCCAGATTACGTTTGATAAGCAGTTTATCAGCTTTTGGCTCAATGCTATCAGCGTAAGTAACTTGAGAAACTTGCAACAACTCAGCAATGATGGGACCAACTTGGCCAGTATCGGCATCAACTGACTGTTGACCAACTAAAACTAAGTCCACGTCGCCAATTTTTTCAATTGCTTTACCTAAAACATAACCAGTGGCTAACGTATCAGCTCCAGCAAAAGCTCGGTCAGACAAAAGAACTGATGAATCAGCACCTAAAGCTAAGGTCTCTTGCAAGGAAACGGCAAAATCGTCTGGTCCCATAGTTAAGGTGATGACTTCTCCACCGACTTTTTCTTTGATATCTAAGGCAGTTTTCAAGGCGTGCAAATCATAAGAATTGATGACTCCACCTAATCCACGACGGTCGATATTTTTAGTTTTTTCATTAATTTTGACATTAGTAGTTTCTGGAACTTGTTTAATGCAGACAACTATTTTCATATTTTCCTCCTAGGCACGATTCTTTGCTTCTATTAAAGCAATCTCTGTTCTCATTTTTTCAACAGTACCTTCAGCGATTTCCATAGCACGAGCATCCCTGATTAAATGTTCCACAGGATAATCCAAACTATAGCCGTAACCACCTAAAATTTGTAAGGCATTGTCACCTGATCTAACAGCGCTGCGACTTCCATAAGCCTTAGTCATAGCAGCTTCTTCTTCATAATCCTGACGATTATCTTTTAACCAAGCAGCTTTTTGATATAACAATTTGGTTGTTTCTTTAGCAACAGCAATATCAGCGACTTTACGTTGAATTCCTTGCATTTGGATAATTGGCGTATCAATGGCTTTTCGGTGCGTTGCATAATCAGTAACAACATTGAGCTCATGTTCCATAATTCCCGTTAAGACAGCGCCCATCAATACACGTGCATCATTATGAGCACTGTCGCCGATTTCCTTACCCATACCAACTTTACCGAGCAAGTGATTTTCATCGACTTCAATATTATTCATAACGATTTCGCCAACTGGAACACCAGTCAAGCCTAAGAAGTTTTCTTGTTTACCGAATTCAAAGCCAGGCATATCTTTATCAATGACGAAAAATGATAATTCTTCTGGAGCTGTTTTGACTAGAACGCAATAAATCTCAGCCAAACCACCATTAGTAATCATGATTTTGTCACCATTGATAATCCACTTGTCGCCTTTTTTTTCAGCGTGGGAAGTAATGCCTAGAGGATTAGAACCACCACTTGGTTCAGTCATTGAAAAAGCAATGATTCTAGATTTAGCTTGTGGTAAATATTCATCTTTTAAAGCTTGATTACCATATTTAACGATTTGGTCAACTGACTTAAAGTGACCTTCTAAGGTAACAGCCAAACTGGCATTTCCACGCGCAATCTCATTGATCATGGCCGCCGTCGTTTCACCATCGAAACCGGCACCGCCATATTCTTTTGGCAACATCGTGCTCAAAAAATCATATTTTTTAATTTTTTCTAATAAGTCATTCACATATGAACGAGTCCGATCGATTTCCATATCATAGGGAGCAACTTCATTTTCAGTGAACGACTTCACCATTCTCAGTAGTATCTCTTTACTTGTTTGTTTTTGATCCATTAGAATTCTCCTATATGTTAAAATTTTCACATACGATTATAAAAAAATATCCAAAGGATATTTGCTACTTTTAATTTTAAGATACTTTTTTAATGTTTTAAATATAATTATTTTATATATTTATTAATTAAAATCAGTAGTTTATTGAAAATATTTTTTATTTTTTTGATTATTATTTTGATTTTGAAATTTCTCCTACTGCCCCAAGCACTAGAGACGCTTGGCTTCACCAAATGTAATCGATTACAAATGGTTGAAAGCAATTACAGTTAATATTTTTTCATCAAATGTTATTGACATAGGCATAGAATTTTATAATAATAATAATCACAAAAAACTTATAAACGAGGTTCATTAAATCATGTTAAATACCCGGGGCAAATTCTTTAGACTATCATGTATTACCCTGAGCACAACAATTCTACTAAGTATCACTCCTAGTATCCAAGCGTACGCTGCTGATATTGCGACTGAGGAAACGTCTGATATCAACCAAACAAAAAACGATTGGACACCTTCATCAGGTGGAAACGTGACAGATGATTTTAAAAATAGTGACAATAACGAATTAGGTTATGCTGCTCACTTCCATATTTTTGCTAAGGAAGCTAACCTTTCGACGCATACAAATGGTAACCTAGCCGTTGCTAATTTATCAGGTGATGCTGGATTCGGTACCAACATCAAAGATGATATGGGAAAAGTTGAAAAAGATATTTCTTATATTCAAAATGGAATCAAGTTCTTTTGTTTCTAGCAATGGCGATCGGACTAATAAAGTAACTTTCGGTACAGACAATGACGTTTTACTATCTGATACTGAAGAATTGATGGTCAATACATCAACTATCAGTCACCTTACTAAAGATGAAGTTTTCCAAGACCAAGGCAACAACACCTACATTGACTTTGATTCATACTTTAACGTTTTAGCTCAAAAATCACAGGCTATCACGCAAAGAGATGCTCATGACAAATTAAACGATAAAAATTTTGCTGAAGACATCAATAACCGTGTCATTGAATTAGATGACTACACTCCTAATAAGGAAAACAAAATTGCTTTTGATTTAGATAGCAGCGTTCTTGAAAAAAGTACGCCTTTGAAAATCAAAGGACTTTCATCAGAAGCTGGTGGAACAAATATCGTTATCAACGTTGATTTGAAAGGTAAATCTAGTTACGATATGAAATCACAGATTCAACTATTCTATACTGATGGAAACAGTACTGATCCAACTAACCGTCCTAATCATGAAACAGAATATTTTGACGACAATCACATTCTTTGGAACTTTTATGACAGTTCACAAGCAGATGGCGTTTATCGCGGAACAATTAATTTTGATGCACCTTTCCAAGGTAGCGTCCTTGCAACTAGTGCAACAGTTACCGTTAATCATAACTTAGATGGAAATATCATTGCTGAAGTGGTTAATGTTAAAGGTGAAACGCACCGTTGGGATTATCAAAATGACTCTTCATATGATGAAGCTGTTGATGAAGACAAAAATCCAGAACCAACAAAACCAGATATTGATGAAAGTGACGAAGAAGATTTTGATGAAGATTTAAGTACAGATTCAGGTAATGAACCAGATACAGATGATGGAGAAAATTCAACTGACGACTCGAATGAAGAAGATGTTGACTCAAATACTGATTTAGATACCGATGAAAACGAATCAACAGAAGACCCAGACGGAAAAGACATTGAACCAGACACAGATACTGACTCAAGTTCTAACCCTGACACTGATCAAAAACCAAATACAGATTCAAATTCAGAATTACCAATTACAAACGGCTCCTCTGAAAGTAGTTTTGGTCAGGAAACAACACCCAAAACACAAAGTACCCGCTCTTTAAGTACTGGAAAAGCTTTGCCAAACGTATTAGAAACTGTTCAAAATGATGTTGCTACACCAAGTTCAACTTCCAAAAACAGTTCAGGACTCTTCCCTTCAACTGGTGGCACAAGTGGATTGATTGCTTCCATTTTAGGATTGGCATTACTGGCATTACTGGCAGTATTCTCAATTATCAAAGTAATAAAAATTAGGAAAAACAACTAATCTAATAAAACCACTTATTAATCACTAAAAAAGACACGAATTCGAATTTATCGAATTCGTGTCTTTTAATGATGATGTTTTTCAAAAAGCAATGTTATTTGAGTAGTTATTAGTCTAATCAAAAGATTTTAATCTGTATGAATAATGCTAAATCTTTTCACTTTAACTGAAAACTCACTTGTAATAGGAAAAGTTGTACATTTTAAAAGTTTTTGAATTATCTATAACATAAACAACGACTACTTTCATAGTAAATTTTTCTCTATTTATTTATAATACTGTGTATAAGAAAGTATGAGGTCATTTCTAATTGGATAAAACAGATTCAGAAATATTGAAATTGCTAAATAGAGATTCACGCATCAAAAAAAATAAAATTGCGGAATTAGTTCACCTAACTCCTCCTGCAGTGGCAACGAGAATCGAAAATTTAGAAAATGATGGCATTATAAAAAAATATACGGTTGAAGTCGATACTGCCAAAATGGGATATTCTCATCAAGTTTTTATTCAAACACAGATGGAATATTACAGCCACGAAAAATATTTAAAGTTCATCCACAAAAAAAGAAATTTCATTCGCCATCATTTCCGAATTTCTGGTCAAATGAATTATATGATTCAAGCTGCCTTTCATTCTAGTTCTGAACTAAATGATTTTTTAGAAGAGTTAAATGCCTATGCCAATTATCAAGTTTTAGAAGTCATATCTGAACTCATCTAAAACAATTACCCCATTTGAATAATGATACTTAGGCTTTATTTAATAAAACAAAATTATCGAAACAATTCAAATATATTCTCCAAAAGTAAACCAAAATAAAGCTGACGATATTTTATCATCAGCTTTTTTATTTATTCAAATTGATGCCAAAATTTTAATTGATAGTGATGGATTATTATTATCGCAGCAATGCCGATTAAAACAAATACCCCTAGATTCAATAGCCAAATTTGTGGAATAAAGATTACAGCCATTGAATACGAAGCAATAACCACTACTCCAAGAAAAATAATTGCCATCATCGACAATATCAATCCTATGTTACCAGCGCCTCGATTAAAGAGTTCAGAAATGTTGGTCCAATTAGCTAAACGTAAGCGATAATCACGGGTGAAATAATATTGACTCATGAAATACGTCCCCAGCGTCACGCCTAAAACTAAAGATATTGACATAATCAAACCGATTTGCATTACCACAGCTACTATTCCCATAATAATCAAATTGATCAATAACTGAACCACAAAGCCCAATAAGAATTTACGATATAAATAACGGTTCATTGAAATAGGTAACGATTTGACAAATTTAAAATTCATTCGATCTGAAGATATTAAATTGCCAACCAATGATGTTTCATTCGTAGTTAAAATTCCCATCAATAAGCCACCAACAAAAAACACTCCCAACCATTTCACAGGTAAGTCCGTTGGGCCTTTAATCATCGCAAAAGTAAAGATAAAGATTAACGGCGGCAAAATTGAACTAGAAAATACTTGGAGCAATACATTAGGTTCTTTCAATAATTGACGGTTATAAAAATCAAGTATCTTATTTAAGTCACGACGATGAATGGATTTTCTTTTAATTGATTTCTTTGAAAAAGCAGAATTTGCTTTGGTCAATTGGTCATTCAATCCTGGTAAAACCAGTAATTTAACAGCTATTCCTAAAACAAATAATGTTCCTATTAAAATAAGCCCAGTTAAAGTACTTCCAATAGAAATAGGATTAAGAAACATTTTAAAAAGTGGTAAAAAAATCGGTGTTAAGACAAAATTGAATCCCTGAGTTGCTGGATTGCTTGAACTATTGATGAAGAAAAAGACGCTCATAGCAATAATCAAACTAGCGGCAATTAAGCTATTCATAAAAGCATTAGGATTCTTTTGAAAGAATTTCGTTTTAGTTAAGCCAAAAATAACTAACGAACAAATCATTAATATAATTGCAATTATTAAAATAAATACTCCAACGCTCAATAAAATTGCTATTGGTATTATCATCCCTGCATACCAAGCTGTTAAAAAAAAGGCCAATAACATCGGAAGCGTGAATGGGATAAGGTCTAAAACAATAATCATGATTTTACTAAAAAAGATTTCCTGTTCCCTAAAGGGTAGTGGTAAATAGCTAATCAAATCTTTACTGGCAAAAAAGATATTGTAAATTCCTGAGATACTTCGTAAAAATGCCAATAAAATCGATAAACTGACATATAAACTAAATGTTCCCGGAAATTTGCTCAAATTCAACGAAAGCATGGGTACTCCTAAAATAAATAGAAAAATCGCCCCATTTATTAGAAATTGAAGTTCTAACTTTTTAGTTAGATTATCCCCAACGCTTCCCTTTTTTCTCAAACGAGCGGTTATTTGTGGATTAAGCAAACGTAAATCTACTTTTAATAAAGCTTGTAATTGTCTCTTATCCATGGGACTCACCTTCGATATCTTCAACTAGGTGGCAATCACTTTGACGTCCAGCCATTTTCAGATAAATTTCTTCCAACGATTCATCATTATTCTTCGCTCTTAAAGCTTCTACTGTTCCGTTATAAATCATCTTTCCACTCTTGAGAATCGCTAATTCATCACAAAGTTGTTGTGCCGTATCCAAATTGTGGGTCGAAAAAATAACTGTTTTGCCTTTTTTAGCATGTTCTTTCATCAACTGCTTTAAATCATAGGCCGCTTGTGGGGCTGTTCGTCAAATTAAGTTGATGGCAGTTTACATAAGCAGTTAGATCATAATTGGTCTAGCTGTTTTTTATTTGGCTGACGAGCTTGCTCGGAGCCAAAAAATTTGAAGATTGATACGCTTAATA
>NZ_VDFO01000030.1:0-35115 GCF_009600995.1 Companilactobacillus halodurans
AGCGTATCAATCTTCAAATTTTTTGGCTCCGAGCAAGCTCGTCAGCCAAATAAAAAACAGCTAGACCAATTATGATCTAACTGCTTATGTAAACTGCCATCAACTTAATTTGACGAACAGCCCTTTTATTATCATTTTTATATTACTTGATTGAAATACTGAAATATGCTTCAAATTGTTCCTTAGGAGCCAATTTATTGATTGCATACTTGTGTTTCAAATCATTGTCGCTATCTGTTTTATCAGCAAGTCCCCACCATGGTTCGATACACATAAACTTACCGTTATCATCAGGATAGGTTGACCACATCCCGAAGAATTTGGCGTTAACAGTATCAAGTGTCAACTTGTGATCTGACTTGTCGCTTGAAATTGTTACTTCAGCAGGGTCATTCAAACGATAGACCACAGCATCGTCCACAAAGTAATCACGAGCCATTGAGAAGTTTTGATTCTCAACTTTTTGCTCATTATTCAAATCGACTAGGTGATCTGAAATAGGAATATGAGTTCTTGTTTCAACAGGGTCAACTTGAACTTTGTAATCTTCAAATTTCAAACCTTTATCAAAGGGAACGCTAAAACCAGGGTGTGCTCCAATTGAGAAGTACATATCTTCTGATTCTTCCATACTATCAACTAAGTAAGAAATTTGCACAGTATCCTTAACAAGTTGGTAAACGATACGCAACTTGAAGTGATAAGGATACTTCTTAAGACTAGCTTCACTAGTTGTCAAACTTAAAACTAATTTGGCATCTGTTTGTGAGTCAAGACTAAATTCTTGATCACGAGCAAATCCATGTTGAGTCATCTGGTACTCTTTACCATCAACAAAGTAATGGTCATCCTTTAAGCGACCAACGATTGGGAACAATACCGGTGCATGTCTTCCCCAAACCTTTGAGTCAGCTTGCCAGATAAATTCTGAATCTTCATTGTTCTTGATGCTGTTCATTTCAGCACCCAAAGAATTGATTTTTACAGTTAAAAAGTCGTTCTTCAATTGATAAACTGTCATGTAACTCCCCCTAAAGAATATAGCGTGAAAGATCTTGATCAGCAGCAATCTTGCCTACTTGTTCATGAACGTATTCACGTGTAATAGTAATGTCGCCCATTTGCATATCTGGACCTTCATATAGAATATCCGCCAAGATCTTTTCCAAGACAGTAGAAAGACGTCTTGCACCGATGTTCTGATTACTATTATTCAATTCAAAAGCAACTTTTGCAATCTCTTCAACTGATTCTTTAGTAAAAGTTAAATGTATGCCATCCGCGCGTGTAAGCGCTACATATTGTTTTGTCAATGCATTGTCTGGTTTAGTCAAAATTTGAATGAAATCTTCTTCAGTCAAGTCGTTTAATTCGACTCTAATTGGGAAACGACCTTGAAGTTCAGCAATCAAATCGCTAGGCTTGCTTTCAGCAAAAGCACCTGAGGCAATGAAAAGAATGTGGTCAGTATCGACTGGACCATATTTAGTGTTGATACGTGAACCTTCGACGATTGGCAAGATGTCACGTTGGACACCTTCACGAGAAACTTCACCTGAATTCTTTTTATCGCCAGCAGCAATCTTATCGAACTCATCAATAAAGATAATTCCTTTATTTTGAGTCAATTCAATAGCTCTTTGATAAATTTCATCATGGTCGACTCGTTTATCCGATTCTTGTTGAATCAACAATTCACGAGCTTCCTTAACTGGCAAAGTTCTTGTGATAGTCTTCTTAGGCATCAATGAGTCCATCATCCCACTCATATCAAGTCCCATTTGACCCATCTGGTCATCCATTGGACCAACTTTTTTAGATTCTTCGACTTTGATAGTTACCTCTTCGTCTTCTAGAAGTCCTTTATCCAATTGTTCTTTAACACTGAGACGACGATTACGGATTTCATCAGTAACTTCAGCATTGCTGTCAGGATCAGAATCAACCGTATCATTATTGTTGTTAAAAATACTACCGAGATTTTGACCATTTTGCATGTTATTTAACATACTCATGAAATCATTGTTGTTTTGTTTTTGTTCTTTTTTGACGCCAGGAGCTAGCAATTTAACCAATTTCTTATCAACATCGCGACGGACTTCTGGTCTAATTTCATCAAATTTGTCTTTTTCAACCATAGAAACAGCCATACTGACTAAATCACGTACCATTGATTCGACGTCGCGACCTACGTAACCAACTTCAGTAAATTTAGTTGCTTCGACTTTCACGAAGGGGGCGTTAACGATTTTGGCTAATCTTCTGGCGATTTCTGTTTTACCAACACCAGTTGGTCCAATCATCATCAAATTTTTAGGTGTGATTTCTTGTTGTAGTTTTTCTGGTACTTGCATACGACGGTAACGATTGTACAAGGCAATCGCAACCGCCTTTTTAGCGTCTGTTTGACCAATAATATAATTGTCTAATTGGGCAACGATTTGTTTTGGTGTTAACGGTGTTAATGTATCCATTTATTAATCTCCACTCTAAAATTTATCGGAAATAATGTTTTCATTCGTAAAGATATCGATTCCTGAAGCAATCTTAATTGCTTCCACAGCAATCTGTTCAGCATCCATATCTTTTGCATGACGTTGCATAGCAATAGCTGCCGCTTGAGCAAAGTTGCCACCTGACCCAATTGCTACGACATCTTCATCAGGTTCGATAACTTCGCCATTACCTGAAATCAATAAGAGACTGTCCTTATCCATAGCAATCAACAAAGCTTCCAATTTTTGCAAAGTTGGATCTTTTCTCCAATCCTGTGCTAACTCAACTGCAGCTCTCTTAAGATTTCCAGAGTAAGCCTTGAGTTTTTGTTCAAGCCAATCTTGAAGAGTAATCGCATCAGCTACTCCACCAGCAAAACCAATAATGACCTTATCGTCATAAATACGTCTTACCTTGTGAGCAGTTCCTTTCATGATGTATTTTTCACCCATTGTAACTTGACCGTCACCAGCAATAGCAGTGCGGTTATCATGTTTTACAGCAACTATAGTTGTCATTTATGTACCTTCTTTATCTTGGAAAATATTTTTTATAATCTTTTTTTAAATGGTCCATCGTCACGTGCGTATAGATTTGAGTCGTAGACAAACTAGAGTGTCCTAATAATTCTTGGACCGTTCTTAAATCCGCCCCATGTTCTAACATATGGGTTGCAAAAGTATGCCGAATCATGTGGGGATGGATATCGCTAGTTAAACTAGTCTTTTTAATGATTTGATCCAAAATATATTCGATTCCACGACTAGTTAAACCCTGTCCACGACTATTGACGAACACATATTGATGATCCTGATGATTCTTCGTCATCAAAATTTTACGACCCTGATCAAAGTATTTTTTTAAGGCATGTTGAGCATAGCTTCCAAAAGGAACGTAACGATCCTTATCCCCTTTACCATGAATCAAAACGATTCCATTAGAAAAATCCAATTGATCTAATAATAGGTTAGCACATTCACTAACTCGCATGCCAGTAGCATACAACATCTCCAAGAGCGCTGAGTTTCTTTGCGACAGAGGATCATCTCCTTGGACAGCTTCAAACAATTGCGTCATTTCTTTTTCATAAAAGTAATGAGGCAATTTTCGACCCTTATGCTTTAACTGCACCAAATCAAAGGGATTGGCATCGATGAAATCATTCTTAATCAAAAAATTATAAAACGAACGTAAAGCTGATATTCGCCTAGCAACCGTTTCATCCGCATAATCTTTTTCATCTAAATAAGTTAAATATGTCTCGATATCAATTCGTTTCACCTTGGTAAAGCCATTGAAACCACCATTTTGATGCAAAAAAGAAACAAAATTATCTATATCTTCTAAATAAGATTTTTTTGTTTCTTTTGAGTAGTGATGATTAATCATTAAATTTTCAACGAATTTATCGATTAATTCCTGTTCTATCATTTATTTTTGAATATCCTCTTCATAATCTCCATTTGGACAGATTACTTGACGACCACCCTTAACTTTCTTTTCAACTAGGTAGTGGCCATCTTTTGGACAATCACGTCCAATTGGTTTATCCCAAGAAACAAAGTCACAGTCTGGATATCTAGAACAACCATAAAAGATACGGTTCTTCTTTGATTTTCTTTCAATAACTTGACCTTTCTTACATTTAGGACAAGTAACGCCAATTTCTTTAACGATTGGTTTAGTATTACGACATTCAGGGAAACGTGAGCAAGCATAGAACTTGCCATAACGTCCCATCTTGATGACCATTGGTGCACCACAGATATCACAATCCATACCTGCTGGTTCATCCTTGATTTGAACTTTTTCAATTTTATCTTCGGCTGATTCTAATTCTTTTGCAAATGGTTTGTAGTAGCGATCGACTACTTGGACCCAATCTTCATTGCCTTCTTCAATTCGATCCAACTCATCTTCCAAATTAGCTGTAAAATCGATATTTACGATATCTGGGAAATAAGACTGAATCAAATTATCAACGATTTCACCAAGTTCGGTTGGTTCAAAACTCTTACCATTCAATTTGACGTAGTAACGACGTTGAATAGTATCAATTGTCGGAGCATAAGTTGAAGGACGACCAACGCCATTTTCTTCCAAAGCTTTGACCAAGGAAGCTTCAGTAAATCTTGCTGGTGGTTGAGTAAAGTGTTGTGCCGGATCATTTTTTTGCAACTTAGCTTTATCGCCTTCAGTTAATTCAGGCAAGATATTATCTTTCTTAGATTTTTCGGAAGTACTTTGATAGACTTTGCGATAACCTTCAAATTTCATCTTTGAACCATTGGCTCTAAAATTAACGCCATTTTGTGACAAATCGACTGTCATCGTATCAAAGATTGCTGGTGTCATTTGACTGGCAACAAAACGTGACCAAATCAAATTATAAAGTCTAAATTGATCACGACTCAAAATATCTTTCAATGAAGCTGGCGTTCTCATAACTGATGAAGGACGGATAGCTTCGTGGGCATCTTGAGCCCCTTCTTGGTTCTTATCTTTTCTCTCTTTGATAGCTGCAAAAGGTTCGCCGTATTCTTGGTGAATGAACTTTGAAGCTTCTGCTTCAGCTACTTTAGAAATACGCTTAGAATCAGTCCGCATATAAGTAATTAGACCAACAGTTCCTTCTTTTCGACCTAAATTGATACCTTCGTACAATTGTTGGGCAATCATCATTGTTTTTCTAGTCTTGTAGTTGAGACGCTTGTTAGCTTCTTGTTGCAACGAACTAGTTGTAAATGGTGCTGCTGGAGTTCTCTTGCGTTCCTTTTTTGTAACTTTATCGATATTGAAATCTTTTTTCTTATCAACTTTATTTAAAACAGCTTGAACTTGATCATTGTCGCCAAGCTCAGCTTTTTTACCATCCAAGCCATAGAAGTTAGCTTTAAACTTATCTTTACCATGCTTGAAAACTGATTCGATCGTCCAATATTCTTGAGGAACGAACTTCTTGATTTCATTTTCGCGCTCAATAACAAGTTTCAAGGCAATCGATTGAACACGACCGGCACTGAGTCCTTTTTTAACTTTTGCCCAAAGGATTGGCGAAATAGAATAACCAACCAAGCGATCTAAAACCCGACGAGCTTGTTGAGCATCAACCAAATTCATATCGATGCTTCGAGGTGACTTGAAAGCTTGTTTGACCGTGTCTTTAGTAATTTCATTAAAGACGACCCGATTTTTATCATTGTCATCCAACCCTAGTAAATGTGAGACATGCCAAGCAATGGCTTCTCCTTCACGATCCGGATCGGCTGCCAGATAAATCCTTTTAGCTTTTTTGGCTTCTTTTTTCAAATCCTTGATGACTGGACCCTTACCACGAATGGAAATATATTTTGGTTCATAATCATGTTCAACGTCGACACCCATCTGACTCTTAGGTAAGTCTCTAACGTGACCAAGACTTGCAACCACGTGATAATTACGTCCCAAATACTTTTCAATTGTTTTTGCTTTTGATGGCGATTCAACGATCACCAAGTTCTTTTGCTTTGTTGATGGCACGTAAAGTGCTCCTTTCCAATGGATCAATTAAAACTGTCAATATATTAATCACTGATTTTTCTTTTGTCAATTTAAATGATAAAAATATTTTTAAATATCCTGATTTATAAACTATTAAAATCGATCAGCGGGGTGGCCCCTTGTTCAATCAGACTATTGCAGCCAGCGGACAAACTAACATCGATTCGTCCAGGAATAGCCAAGACTTCACGATTGTTCTCTAGTGCTAAATCTGCTGTGATCAAAGAACCACTTCTTTTTTTAGCTTCTGTGACGATAACCTTTTGACTCAAACCGGCGATTATTCGATTCCTTTGTGGAAAATGAAATTTCCTGATAGGAGTCCGTGGTGGGTACTCACTGATTACCAAACCATTATTCATAATTTCTTGCTGTAAAGCAAGGTTTTCTTTTGGATAAGCAATATCAAGCCCACTTCCAATCACGGCAATCGTCTTGCCATGATTATTCAATGCGTGTTGATGAGCCCATGAATCGACGCCTTTTGCTAAACCGCTCACAATAGTATAACGATTTACCAAGCGCGGAACAAGACCGCCAATGCAACGAAAACTGTAATCTGTCGCCTGTCTAGACCCAACGATAGCCAAACAATCCGTCTTTAGTAAAGCAATATCTCCTTTAAAATACAAGAGCGCTGGAGGATTATAAATTGTTCTTAAGATTTGCGGATAATTGGAATCTAAGTAGTTTATCGCTTCAAACTCTGCAATTTCTTGCTTCTTTAATAATAGTAGAAACTGGTTAAATTTTGCAAATCCCCACTTTTCTTGCAGAAAATCATAAGTTTCATCTTCTAGATTAGCACTACTTGTCGAAATCTTTATAATATTTAACATTATCTGATTCGAAACCATCCCCGTTTGACGACATAGGATTAAGAATCGCGTTAATTTGTCCATAATAAAAACATCACTCCCTTAGTCTAAACTACGAAAATGATGCTTTCTTAATACAATTTATTTATGTTTTTTACTGGCGCAAAACTCAAGCGGTGAATCTTTGTTCGACCATATTTTGACAAGGCATCCAAATGTTGTTTAGTGCCATAGCCGTCGTTTTGATCAAAACCAAATTCAGGGTATAGTTTGCCATATGTCGTCATCAGGCGGTCCCGACTTACTTTAGCTACGATACTAGCAGCTCCAATACTTAACGACTTAGAATCGCCCTTAATCAATTTTGTTTGTGAAATATTAACAGGAATCGTCATGGCATCGACTAAAATTTGATCTGGCTTCAAAAAGAGTCGTTCAATAGATTCTCTCATTGTCAACTCAGTTGCATGATAAATGTTTTCAGTATCAATCAACTTAGGACTGCCAACAGCGACACTAATATCAATTGCTTGTTCACAAATTTGTTTATATAATTGGTCTCTTTTGGCACGTGATAATTTTTTTGAATCGTCCACCTCATAAAGTGTATTATCGCATGGCAAAATAACCGCTGCTGTAACGACTGGCCCAGCCAACGGTCCTCTACCAACTTCATCTACTCCTGCGACCACTAAATTGTGATCCCAGTAAGGCTTTTCCAAAAATTCCTTTTGATGAAATTTTTTAATCAAAACCTCTTTTTGAGCTTGCTTTTTATAAAATTGCTGCAATAATTTTTTTACTCCAGCCCTAGAATCTTTTGAAAATTCTGACAATAACGAACTATTAGCTTCATTTTCCAATAGTTTTTTAACTTCTTTAATCGTGTATCTATTCTTCATAAAACTCCCCAGGGACATCAAAAGTCAATCTGCCTAACTTGAGCTTACGAATATCATCGATAATTCTACGTGAGGCTCTGTCATAATCCTCTTTATAACCGAACTTCTCAGTTAGACTCATTAACAATTCTGGAGTCGTATGATTGAAAATATCGGAGTTAGTAAGTCCATACTTTTCCTGCAGATTGTCCATATAATGAGTCTCTAAAAAGTTCAATGCATAGATGGCAACATCATCAGGTGCATAGATTTTATCTTTGATAGCGCCTGAAAGAGCCAATTTCATGCCTACCTTGGGATCATCGATCTTTGGCCAAAGAATACCAGGCGTATCCAATAAGTCGATACCAATATTTGTTTTCAACCAATTCTGATTTTTCGTCACGCCGGGCTTATTACCAGTTACGGCCACATTCTTTCCAACCAAGCGGTTCAAAATCGTTGATTTGCCGACATTCGGAATTCCAATGCACATAGCTTTGATTCGATAATTTTGAACGCCATTTTTTTCATAACGAGCAATTTTTTCAGAAAGTTCGGAATGAATCAAACTTTTGATTTTGTTGAGTCCTTTGCTATGTTTAGCATCCAATTCAATGGATTTAGTGCCCTCTTGTTCAAAGTTAAGCTTCCAATCAGCTGTCACTTGAGGATCAGCTAGGTCAGCTTTATTTAAAATAATTATGTGCTTTTTTTGATCGATTATTTGTTCAAGAACCGGATTACGCGATGAAAACGGAAGTCTTGCATCGACGATTTCCAGTACAATATCCACTAGTTTCAAGCGGTCTTGCACTTGGTTCTTGGCTTTGTTCATGTGTCCCGGATACCATTGTAGTGCCATTGCCATCACCTATTTTCTGTCTATTTCTTGGTACTTTTGGAATGCCTCATCAAAAATTGTCATGCTGGGCAAATAACCAGCGTTTAATTCCAGATAATCTGAAATCTTTTGGTAACTTTCTTCATGCTTAGGAAAAGATGAATCATGAAAAGCATTGTTCGCAAATTCGGCCTCTGGTTCAACACTGTCAGCATTGCGAAGCGTCATTAAAAATTCATAAAAACTGCGTCTCATTCTTACTCCTTTCACGTTATTGGTTGTCAGTAATTTTACTATTCATTACTTCAAAGGACAATTTATTATTTTTTAAATCAATATTTTTAGCACGAATACCATAACCATCTTTAGTTGTAAATTTAGTGAATTTCAAAAGAATTGACTTATCTTTGCCATCGATATCGACCCAATTAGGTGTTTTAAAGCTATTCTTAATATAATTCATTACAAAGGAAATTGGCAATGATAAATCACCGATTTTCATTCCTTTTGCTTTCAATAAAATATCGCCATTAGTCTTAGCATATGGCTGCATCAAAATCGTAAAGTGGATTTTGGCTCCTAAAAATGAAATAGCACCGGTTAATTCAGCGTCCTTTTTCAAGACAAGTTGATAATCGGTTTTACCGTTATTTAATGTATGCTTCAAATAATATTGAGCCATCTTGTTAGCTTGTTGCTTAGTCATATTGACGGTAAAGACTTTTGAACTTTGATTTTCAACATTGGAAGTAACCTGATAGTTTTCTGTTGGTGAACTCAAAACTTTAGTTCCAATGAATCCTAACCCAATCACAATGATTGCCACGAGAGTTATGAATGCGTATTTCCAATAATTTCTTTTCATAATTATTTATAAAGCCACTCCTTTGTCGTTGTACTTACTTTGGCAAAAATCTTATCAGTCATCATATCATAACCAGTTCCGTTGGGATGGAAATGATCTTTTTTGTAAAGATATGGGTTGACCCCGGTTTTCTTAACTTTTTTATCGACTTGTTTAGTCTGATAGAGGTTATTAATATCGACAAAGTAAGTTTTATTAAATGTAGCTGCTACTCTAGCAGAGCCACGATTCCAATTGATAAAAGCAGTTTTGGCGTTCTTGACGTTTGATAAATAGACGCTGAAGGGATTATAAATACCAATCAAATAGATGGGAGCAGTTTTGTTATAGCTTCTCACATCAGTCAATAATTGCTTTAAACGCTTATCAAATTTGACTTGTTCATCAGCAATGTCGCCAGCTGTTAAATCCAAGCCCTTTTTTTGCAATAAATGCATGAAATCATTTCCACCGACAGTAATTGTAATAATATCTGCCTTCGGTAAATCTTGGTGCATATTTTTATCATTTTTAATGCGCGTCATAATTTGCGTACTAGTATCGCCTGACACGCCATAATTATGTGGCTGCGTAGGGATGTCATAATGATTTTGGACTTTGCTAGTCAATCTTGTGACATATCCGCCTCCAACTGATTTAGAATCGCCGACGCCTTGCGTTAATGAATCTCCAATCGCAACAAGACTGAGACTTTTCTTTTTAGGAACTGTTTTTTTCTTAGGTTTTTTGTTGGGAGCTTTCTTAGTGACAACTTCTTGTTGCTGGTGATTACCTTGAACAAAATAATAAGTTCCACCACTCACTGCCACTAAAATTAAGATTACAACGATGATCCAAATACTTTTTTTCTTCATTAGCTAAAATCCATCTTTCAAAAAAAAGCTGATGTCAGCATCAGCTTTTACTCGGTATAAAATTCAATTGCGAAGGCACCTGAACCAGCATGGGTAGCAATTACCGGACTGGTTACTCTAATAAGCAACGGTACGTCAGGAACGATTTGTGCCAACTTTTCCTTCAATTCATTTACATAGTCCATTTTGTCAACATATGAAATACCAATCGACTTGATGTTCTTTAAGCCTTTGATTTCTTCCATAACATTGTCCATATATTTTTCGATCGTCTTGCGACCACGGCCACGCTTGGCAATATCTAGACTATTATTTTTCAAAGTTAAAACTAAATTGATATTCAAAAGTGTTGATAGCGTTCCTGCAAAGCGACTCAAACGACCGCCACGAAGGATATTTTCAATACTTGTGACACCCATGTATAGGTAAGTATGTTCGCGCAAGACTGAAATAGCTTGCTTAATTTCATCGATCGACTTGCCTTCTTGAGCCATCTTAGCTGCTTTGATAACTTGAAAGGCTTGAGCACGATCAGTAAATTCAGTATCAACGACTTCCATGTGACGTTCGCTCATTTGCGCTACTTGTCTTGCTGCATTGATCGTTCCACTGATTGCTGGGGTCATGTTTAAGGATAAGATATCAGTATAGTCATCAGGAATTTTATCGATAACTTTCATGAAAGTACCGATTGATGGTTGCGATGTCTTAGGTAAATCTTTTGAGGCATCCATTTCCCGTACAAATTCTTCCCTTGTGATATCAACACCATCAGTGTATGTCTTATCATCGATACTAATGGTTAAAGGAACCATCCCAATATCGTATTTTTCTATTTCTTCTGGAGTTAACTGTACCGATGAATCGGTAAGGATTTTTACTTTAGTCATTTTATCCCTCTTTCATAGGGTCTTAGTTCTTAATTGTTTCAATTATAACAAAGTTTACCAAACTTATTGTTTCTAAATCACAAAAAAACTAACTATCTCAAGTATTTTTATTAAATATTATTTATAATAAAATAACTGTTATTTATTATACTAAAGATAGTTATTGTCTGAAAAGCCCTTAAAAGCATATAATGTTCAATAACAGACAAAAATAATTGAGGTTTTTAAAATGTCAAAAAAACATAATTTTACACGAAGATATTTGATCACTGATCAAGTCTTCAGTGCGGTCACTCATGGTATCGGAATTATTTTAGCCATTATCGGAGCTGTATTTTTACTGATCAAAGGCTTCCATCAGGGTAATCCTTTAAATATTACTGCTTATTTCATTTATGCTTTCACATTATTCTTTTTATACTTGAGTTCCACGCTCTTTCACAGTCTTTATTTCACGAAAGCTAAGGGCGTTTTCCAAATATTCGATCACAGTTCTATTTTTTTGATGATTGCTGGAACTTATACGCCATACTGCTTGATTTCGTTACATTCCACTTTTGGTTACACTATTCTCGCTTTTATCTGGATATTAGCAATCGGTGGAATTCTTTATAAGATTTTCAACGTTGGTCGTTTCAAGTATTTTGAAACCTTTCTCTATGTCCTAATGGGATGGGCTATTATTATCGCCATGAATCCGCTATATCACTCAATTGGAACCGTCGGTATCTGGTTACTAGTTGCCGGAGGAATAGCTTTTACATTAGGAGCTTGCATTTATTTGCTGAAAGACTTGAAATACATCCACGTCATCTGGCATATTTTTGTTATGATTGGAACTGCTTTGATGTATTTTTCAGTTTATTTCTATGTTGCTTAATTCATGTTAATAAAATAATTAAATCTTTTGATAAGTTTCGAAGGTATATGGATAAATATTTTTTTCATCCATAATGCCTTCTTTTTTTTCGATTAAATCAAATTTGTCATAATCGATGGGAATCATTTTAGTGTCGCCTGTAAACGCATGCGAGATTTTCGTAAGATACAGTCGATCTACATCATCCTTAAATAACTCAAAGATTCCAGCTCCACCAATGACCATAACCTCGTCATCAGGCTTCACATACTGTGACAATTTTCCTTTATCATTCAAAAGAACCACAGAATCAGGTACTTGATACTCTGGATTTCTTGAAATGACGATATTTAATCTTTTAGGTAAGGGACCATTTGGAAAACTTTCAAAAGTTTTGCGTCCCATGACAATGGGATGACCGGTTGTAACATCTTTAAAATGCTTCATATCATTAGGCAAATTCCAAGGAATATGTCCATCTACGCCGATATTATGATTCTCATCTTCTGCCCAAACAAAACTAATCATTGGCCATCTCTCCTTTAAACAGCAACTGGAGCCTTGATAGCTGGTTGAGGATTGTAATTTTCAACTACAATATCGCCTGCATCGATATCAAAGATACTCTCATCGCTATTGATTTTTAATTGTGGACCTGCAGTTGGCTTTCGACTTAATTGTTCTTTGACTTGTTTTAGATGATTGGAATAAATATGAGCATCCCCTAAGGTATGGATGAATTCACCGACTTCTAATCCAGTTTCTCGAGCAATCAAATGCGTCAACAAAGCATAACTAGCAATATTAAAAGGTACTCCTAAGAACAGGTCGCCACTTCTTTGATACAACTGACAAGATAATTTGCCATCATTAACATAAAATTGAAACAGCGTATGACAAGGAGGAAGCGCCATCGTTGGAACATCTTCTGGATTCCAGGCGCTAACGATCAAACGCCGTGAATTAGGATTGTCCTTAATTTGTTCAATAACATTTTTTATCTGGTCGATAAAACCACCATCACGCTTTTGCCAATGACGCCATTGAGCACCATAAACATCTCCCAAGTTACCAAACTTTTGGGCAAATTCATCGTCCTCTAAAATAGCTTGATCAAATTTCTTCTTCTCAATTCGATAAGCTTTGGCAAATTCATCATCGACTAAGCTGCGGCGACCAAAATCAGTCATATCTGGTCCAGTGTAATCTGAGCTTTCAATGTAATTCTTAAAGGCCCATTCGTCCCAAATATGATTCTTGTGTTCTAAAAGATACCTAATATTAGTATCTCCATGCAAGAACCACAACAATTCGCTCTTAATTAGACCAAAGGGAACTTTTTTAGTCGTCAAAAGTGGAAATGACTCCTGCAGATCAAAGCGCATCTGATATCCAAAAGTACTGATGGTACCAGTACCTGTCCGATCGCCTTTTTTATGTCCATTTTCCAAAACGTATTTTAAAAGATCTAAATATTGTTGCTCGTTATGCATGTTCTCCCCCTAAATGAATTGACCTAAATATTCCCAACGATCCATCAATTTATCTGATTCTTGATTCTTCTCGTCAAGTTGTCTTTGAAAGTCCATTAATTTTTCATAATCATTTGAAGCGTCATTCAATTCTTTTTTCAAACTGGCAATTTCATCATCGAGTTTTTCAATCTTAGGTTCCAATTTGTCAAACTCGATTTGTTCAGCGTAAGTCAATTTCTTTTTAGTTTCAGTTTTCTTCTGTTCAGTCTTTTCTTTAACTTCTTCGTGCTTTTGAATCTTATCTTCATGGTGTTGAGCCTGTTTCTTTTCGGAAGCTTCTTTCAAATAGCCAGAATAAGAATCATAGCTTTCTTCGATTTCACCTTGACCATCAAAAATCAATAACTTATGAGCTACTTTATCTAAGAAATAGCGATCATGAGAGACAGCTAAAACTGTTCCTTTAAAATTAGTTAAATAATTTTCCAAAATTGTTAAAGTCTCGATATCCAAATTATTCGTTGGCTCATCCAAAAGTAAAACATTGGGTTGATTCATCAAAATTGCTAACAAGTACAAACGTCGTTTCTCCCCACCGGAGAGCTCTCTGATAAAGGAGCCTTGCATCTGATGGTCAAATTTGAAAGTATCAAGCATCTGTGAGGCTGACATTTGATTACCATCAGTATTTCTAGCACCTTGACCAATTGACTCCAAATATCTGATGACACGCTTATCTGGGTCCATATCTTCAGTGTGCTGCGTATAATAGCCTAATCTAACTGTTTGTCCAGTTTTGACCTCACCTGAATCTAATGGTAATTGATGAGCAATCGTATTGAGAAAAGTTGTTTTACCGGAACCATTAGCACCAGTTATCCCAATTCGATCGCCACGAGAAACTAAATAACTGAAGTCTTTTAAGATGATATGTTTCCCAAATTTTAAACTGGCATCTTTAATATCGAATACATCGTTGCCCAATCGTTGTTGTGCAATATCAATCGACATTTCTTTTTGAGCTTCAGGCTTATTTTGTAAATCTTCTTTTAAATCGGTAAAGCGATCTTTTCTAGCTTGCTGCTTAGTTCCACGAGCTTTAACGCCAGCACGCATCCAATTTAATTCTTGCTTATAGAGTTGTGTCTTATGATGTTGTACGGAAGCGTAAATCTCTTCATTAGCAGCTTTTTGTTGTAAATATTTCTCGTAATTTCCGTCATATTCAGTAACATTGCGATTCTCTAATTCAAAGATTCTGGTTGCGACTTCATTCAAGAAATAACGGTCATGGGTCACGAAAAGAACTGAGCCTTTATATTTGCTTAAATAAGTCTGTAGCCAATCGATTGCTTCATAATCCAAATGGTTAGTTGGCTCATCTAAAATCAACAGATTGGCTTCTGAAATTAACGTCTGTGCTAAAGCAACACGTCTTTGTTGACCACCAGATAATTCACCGATTTTTTTATCAAGTTCAGTAATGCCCAATTTATTCAAAATCGACTTAACATCTGACTCCATTTGCCAAGCTTCAGCAGCATTCATTTTTTCTTGCAACTTAAAAAATTCATTTTGAATCTTCTTATCAGTCGAATTGATGTTAAATTTAGCCAATGAGTTTTCATATTGACGAATCAATTGAAATTTTTCGCCGCTGCCATTAAAAACAGCATCAATAACAGAAGATTTTGCATCTAAATCAGGTTGCTGTTTTAAGTAAGATATTTTAAAGTCTTTAGGCTTATCGACCTCAATCGTATTGAGATTATTAGGATGAACGATTCCGTCTAAAAGAGTTGTTTTACCAGTTCCATTAAGACCTAAAAGACCAATTCTGTCGCCTTCGTTGATCGTAAACGTAACGTCTGTAAAAAGTGTCCGTTCACCAAAGGTTTTTGAAGCATTTGTTATGTTTAAGGTTTTCAATTATTTCACCACTATAAATAAAAAATTCCCCTACCAATCTCGATAGAGGTATATGTTTTGTTCTGCTTTATTTTATCACATCAGAAGTGCTTAATGTATCGTCTCACCAAATGGACTCAATTATCAGCAACTTGATTAATTTTTAATTGACTCAAATTATAATACATCTGTTGTTGCCCGCCGAATCGAACTAAAATTTTCTCATGTTCTTGATCAAAATAAACGACAGCCCCAATTTGATTCTTCATAGCATCTTTTTGGTCATCGATTTTGACCATCGTGCCAATTTTTAAATTTCCCATGATTTACCCCTCTACTCAAGAAAATACGGGACTTAGCTAACAACTAACTAATGTCCCGTATTTTATATTTTCATTAAAGATCTTCTTTGTAGATATCATAAACTGTATTTTCTGGATCAATCGAAATGTACAGATTGCCAGTCTTACTTGAAATAGCTGAAGATTGATAAGCATTATCAAGTCCTTCAACATCCTTTTGCTTGAATGGGAAGTAAATCTGCATTGGTTCCTTGCCTTGATCGTCTTCAAAAACGATATCGCATTTTTCAATATCTTGGTATTTAATAATCCGGTTGAACATGCCATCAGCCATTGCTGCTGTAGAAACATCTGTATCCTTGATATAGTCAGCATCTGGTAAAATTTCAATTCTAAAACGTTTGCATGGATGGATTTCTTGCATACGTCCACCTTGAATACGTCCATAACTAGTCGTTACACGTGCAATCCAAACGTCACTCATCTCACTGTGGCTAACTGTCCAAGTATCATCATTTCTAAAGTAAAACTTGAGTTCTTTAAAAACATGTTTAGTCATATTATCACCCTTTCAATTTAAAAACACTTACTAAATTAATGATAACACAGCGTTATTGATTACTTAATAGATAATGCCTTAATTCATCGAAATTATTGGAAACGTTTCCTTCCACGACAGCACGCTCAATTTGGGACATCGACTTGCCAATGATAGGACCTGGTTTGACACCTAAAATATCGCAAATATCCTTACCAGAAAGTTTCAAGTCATGACTATTTTTTATAGAAATTTGATCTACCTTTTGATTTAATCCTTGATAATCGAACTCAATCCCAAACATTTTGCATAATTCAATCACACGACCAAAATTCTTAGTTCCCAACTTGTAAATATTCCACAAATCGAAATCTTGACTCTCAAACAAGTGCAAAAGCTTTAAAGTATCGACACTAGTCTCTCTGGTCTTATTGGAAACTTTCCAATCTCTTAAAAAGCGATTGAATTCATCATGATTCAAGCTCAAAACATAGCCGATAGCTACCCAGGCCTCATCTTCATCAATAAAATACTTGTCTTTTGGTTCCAACAATTCTTCTAATTCTAATTTTTGATCTTTGAATCCAGGACAATATTCGCTCAAACCTAGTTTTAAGAAATCGCCCAATCCAGTTTGCCAAGATTTACTTAACAACAATTTGACGAATTCTTCTCTAATCCGTTCAATTGCAATTTTTTCAAGCAAAGGTGCATTGTCAGCAATTGCCTGTGAAGTCTGTTCTTCTATTTTAAAATTCAATTGAGCTTGAAATCTGACTGCCCGCATCATTCGTAAAGCATCTTCATGGAAGCGTTCTTCTGCTTTGCCAACCGCGCGAATGACTTTTTTATCTAAATCTTTTAAACCATCGAATTTATCAATTACATTTCCATTGAGGTCAACTGCTAAAGCATTGATCGTAAAATCGCGACGTTTAAGATCATCTTCAAGAGACCGAACAAAAGTTACTTTATCAGGTCGACGAAAGTCTTGATAACCTGACTCCGTCCGAAAAGTCGTGACCTCATAAGCATCATCCCCCATTAAGACCGTGACAGTCCCATGTTGAATACCTGTATCGACCGTTCGTTTAAAAATCTTTTTAATTTCTTCAGGGTATGCACTAGTCGCAATATCAACATCATGAATTGGCAGGCCCAAGATATGATCTCGAACACTTCCACCGACAAAATAAGCTTGAAAGCCCGCTTGTTCAATCTGTTCTAATACTGGTAGTGCCTCTTGAAAATCCTTAGGAAGTTGTTTGATCTGCATACATTTACCTCAATTTCTAAACTAAATAATAAAAATCTTTACATAACAACTATACACGATATGTCAAAAATATCGCCAAAAATAAACAAAAGCAACTTGATTCCTAAAATACAACAAAAAATAGCCTTTATTTAAAATTTCTAAATAGAGACTATCTTCTTTGTTAGGACTTATTCAAATTGTTGATTTACCTTAACTGAAATTTTTCTTTCACTTGGAACTTGATTGTAATTTTTACCAAAGGCGAAGCCAAAAATAATCGTCAATAAAGGATTCAGCCAAACGTAAAAGGCACAAGGAATAAAGATTAACGGACTAACTCCTAAAACTCCTGAAATAAAGATTCCTGTAACTCCCCAGGGAACTAAAGCATTGATATCAGCTCCACCAGTAGCTAAAACTCTAGATAGGAATACGGGACGAACGCCTTGTTCATCGAAATTCTTTTTAAAAGTTGTTCCTGGCAAAATAATCGACAAGTATTGTTCACCAACTAAGAAATTAATACCGATAGCACTTAAAGCTGATAGTAAAATCAGTTTTCCCGGTGAATCGACTCTTTGACTCATCTTACCGACCAAATTATCTACGACGCCCATTTTGATCAAAACGCCTCCGAGTGTCAAAGCAACTAAAATTAAAGAAATACTGCTTAACATACTTGTGATTCCGCCACCGCTAACTATTAAATTGATCTTCTTATCGGGTGAATTCAATTGAAATCCATTCATGATCTGCTTGCTAATAGTCGTCAAAGTTGCATGGTCAATGAAGACATGCATGATAATGGCTGTCACTGAACCAGCCAACAAAGTAGGAATAGCTGGAACTTGCAAAATAGCGCAGGCAATCAAGACGATGATAGGAATCAGCATCCAAGCAGAAATAAAGAAATTATTATTTAAAGCATTAATTATATGATGAACTGAACTCATATCTGGTGATACGCTCGAGTGCCCCACAATCAAAAAGATTACTGCAGTAATAATGGCAGCAGGCAAAGCGGTGTGAGCAATCGTTTTGATATGGTCAAAGACGTTATCGACTCCAGCAATTCCGGTCGATAAATTAGTCGTTCCAGACAATGGCGAGAGATTATTGCCAAATAAAGCTCCTGAAACAATCGAACCAGCTGTCAATGCTGTATTGATGCCCATGACCTGACCGATACCCATGAAGACGATTCCTAAAGTACTGATAGTTGTAAAACAACTCCCAACGATTACGCCAACTAAACAGCAGCTGACAAAGACTGTAAATAAGAAAAATCTAGCATTGAGCAATTCTAATCCATAAACCATGATAGTGGGAATCACGCCTGACATTGACCAAGCTGAGACTAAAACGCCAATCATAATAAAGATTATCATTGGGATGATGCCTGGTTTAACGCCAGTGACGATACCATCTTGCAGCTCCTTCCATGAAAAGCCACGAAAGCGACCGTAAAATAACAAAATCGTAAAAGTTAATAAAATTGGAATCTGTGGCGTCATATTGAAACCAATCATCATGATTCCTAACATTGAAAACATTACTAACATAATCAAGAGACTTTCTAAAAACGTTAATCGACTTGCTTTTTTCATAATAATCACCCTATTTTAAATTTTCTTTGAAATTTTTTTAGCTCCAATAGGGTCTATAAAGATAATTCTTCTTAGTGTCGTCTATATCCTTTTGATTTAGGATTTGTGCAAAAGTTGCTTGCAATTTTAATTTTTCTAAAAATTTCATTTTCCAAACCTCCTAGAATTTAGCTTATAGGAACAAAAAAAACGCCTCTGCAATAAATGCAGGGACGCTCTTTGCGCGGTACCACCCAAAATTCAAGTAAAAATACTTGCTCTTTATTCCTATAACGCCGGACACGTGATTTCAATTTAGTATTTCATCAAAAATATCCTGCATGACTTGCACCAACCGTCAATTCTCTGAACACCCAGATATTTCGCTACTTGTTTAAAAATCAAAATCAATTTATGTCTAGAATGATAGCAGTTGTTTAGAATTTTTCAAGGTTTTTATTAAAAATAATCCAATTTAAATTAATTTTTCTAATTTTATTATAATGTTTAAGAGATCTGATCAAGTAAATCTTGCATATTCTCGTTGTCTGGATCTTGCTTCAAATAAAGCTTCAATGCAGCTTTTAGAGCAGCATTATTACCAGTGCTTCGTAAAATCTCGATCAAATCAGATAAGTAATCCAAATTGTCTTTAAAATCATCTAAAACTAAGAGGATATTTTCTTGAGCATCAGTAACATCGTCGGTTTCATATTCCGACTTAGCCAAATTCCAAACCAATTTAGGAGTATTGCTGACATCACGACTGCTTAACAAGTCCAAATTAGCCTTAAATTGACCTTTGGTAACGTAGTAATCACTCAGCTTAATAATCAATGGCATTGGATCATCAACAGTTCTGATACCCTTTTCGATGATATCGATAGCTTGTTTAGCATCTTCAACTTGTCCAGCATCAAAGGCGATTTGGTAAAGGCGATCATCAAGTTCATTGATATTCAAACCTAATTGAGCGTATTTGAAAGCATCGGAATTCTTTTTAATGTTTAAATAATCCTCTGCCAAAATTGGATAGGCAGTTGGATAATCGTGGTTAGTATCCAACAAATTTTCTAAAGTAGTGATTGATTTATTATAATTTTTGACTTGATTGTATAAAAATCCAAGTTGAAATTGGGCATCTTCGTTTAGTTCCAAGGCATTCAATTTTTCATATTCACTGATGGCAGCTTCATATTGTCCATCCCCTGCTAAGGAACTGGCTTTTCTCAAGACAATCGAGATACCCGAATAGTTTTTAATATCCATATCCAAAAGCATATCGTAATAAGTCAAGGCTTTGCTGAACTTATTTTCATCAAAATATACTTCTGCTAGAGCAAACTTAAAGACTTCTTCATCAGGGTATTCTCTGATACCAGTAAGAAGTTTTTGTTCACTGACTTCATAGAGTCCTTGAGACTGGTAAATATCGGCTGATACTAAGAGGTTTTCAGCATAAGCTGGTGAATCTGGAGTGATTTGTGAGATATAGTCCAAAGCTTTATCGCTATCACCATCAGAAACGGCAATTTCAGCCAGTCTAGAGAGGATTTGCCCTTCAGTTGGGTAAATGGACAGTAGATGTTCATAAATCGTTTTAGCTTGAACTGACAGGCCTCTGCTCATTAATGTTTCAGCCAAAGAAAAAAGTGTTTGATCATCATCTTCTCGAAGCGAATCCTGAATCAAATTATCGACTTTCGAAAAGTCACCATCATCAATTGTTTCTATAACCTTATCTGCTTTACTCAAATCCATACCTCCATTATTTTGCGTAAAAAAAGACGGTCAAAAGACCGCCCCATAATAACCAAAATGAATTAATTATTTAACTGAATCCTTCAAAGCCTTGCCTGGTTTAAATGCAGGTACTTTGCTTGCAGGAATCTTAATTTCTTCGCCAGTTTGTGGGTTGCGACCCTTACGAGCAGCACGTTGACGAACTTCGAAGTTACCAAAGCCGATCAATTGAACTTTGTTACCTTCTGATAAGTTATCTTGAATTGTTTCAAAAACTGCATCAACAGCAGAAGTTGCATCCTTCTTTGTCAAACCAGTTTTACTTGCTACACTATCAATAAGTTCAGCTTTATTTGCCATTTGTGAATACCTCCGGATAATTGTAAAAAATTTTTAGAACACATGAACTTTTATTAATGCGTTCATTATTCTATGTACAAAATTACCATAGCAATGCCGATGTGGCAAGCATTTACGCTATTTTTTAACATAATTCTTACAAATTATAAATATATTTATAAAAACGGGCCAAATAGCGTCCTTTTCAGCTATTTTCGTTTTCTTGGCAATATCTTGATCGGAGTTCCTTCAAAATCAAAAGTTTCTCGCAATTGATTTTTCAAAAATCTTTCATAAGAGAAATGCAACAATTCATTGTCATTAACAAAAACAACAAATGTTGGTGGTTGGACCGCCACTTGAGTCATGTAATAAATTCTCAGTCTCTTACCATTGACCAATGGTGTTGGAGCGATTGACGTTGCTCTCAATAACAAGTCATTAAGAACTGATGATTGAATCCGACGTTCACGATTAGCATAGACACGATCGACTAATTCTGGGATTTGATTGAGACGTTGTCCTTTGATTGCTGAAACGAACAGGATCGGTGCATATGAAAGATATTGGAACTCTACTCGTATTTGATTTTCAAAGTCCTTCATTGTATTTGTATCTTTTTTCAAAGTATCCCATTTATTGACAACGATTATTACACCCTTACCAGCATTATGAGCATAACCAGCAACACGTTTGTCTTGTTCTCTAATACCTTCTTCAGCATTCAAAACGACACAAACGACATCTGATTTATCAATTGCACTCAAAGCTCGTAAAACAGAATACTTTTCAGTATTTTCGTAAACTTTTCCACGTTTTCTAATACCAGCAGTATCAATAATAGTAAAGTCTTTATCAAGCCTTTCATCATGATACTTAGTATCGACAGCATCTCTAGTTGTTCCTTGCATATCAGAAACAATAACCCGTTCATCGCCTAAAATAGCATTAACTAACGATGATTTCCCAACATTGGGACGGCCAATAAAACTAAATTTAACTGACTTGTCTTCTTCTGATTTGTCATCATTAGGAAAGGCCTTAACGATTTCATCTAATAAATCACCTAAGCCAGTGCCTTGAGCACCAGAAATTGGATTAGGATCTCCAAAGCCTAATGAATAGAAATCATAAATATTTTGACGTTGCTCAGGATTATCAGCTTTATTGACAGCCAAAATTACCGGTTTTTTGGTGCGATAAAGAATTTTTGCAACATCTTCATCTTCCTTAGTTGAACCATTTTGACCATTAACGATGAAAACAATCACGTCAGCTTCATCGATTGCAATTTCAGCTTGGTTTTTAATTTGGACAGAAAGTTTCTCGCCACTCATTTCAATACCACCCGTATCGATCAAACGGAATTCTTTACCTAACCAACTGGCACGAGCGTAAATCCGATCACGTGTTACACCAGGCGTATCTTCAACAATGGAGAGTCTCTCATTAATTATTCGATTAAAAATCGTAGATTTCCCTACATTGGGGCGTCCTACTAACGCAACTACTGGAACAGACATATTTTGCCTCCCTACTTATGTTCATTTACTAATTCAGTTACTCTTTTAACTACTTCTTCAATTGTCATATTTGACGAATCAACTTCAATAGCATCGTCAGCTTTTTTCAATGGTGAAATTTCACGATGAGAATCCTTATAATCTCTAGCAGCTATTTCATCCTGCAACTCTTTTAATGGGGTTTTGATCCCTCGTTCAAGATTTTCCTTGAATCGTCTTTGAGCGCGAACTTCTACACTGGCAATCAAAAAGATTTTAACGTCTGCATTTGGCAAAACAGTCGTTCCAATATCACGACCATCCATCACAATATCAGTATCTCCTGCCATATCACGTTGCATTTTGACCAATTTTGCTCTGACTTCTTTGATGGCAGATACTTGTGAAACATTATTTGTGATTTCTTCTGTTCTAATTGCATCTGAGACATCTTCATCATCAAGATAGACATGCTGTCCATCTGATTTATTTGAAAAGTAAATTTTATGCTCTGACATTAGCTTTAAAATATCAAGAGTTTCACCATAACCTACATTATTCTTTTTTGCAAGCAAAGTCACTGTACGATACATTGCACCTGTATCACAGTATACAAAATCTAGTTTTTTAGCAATTAATTTGGCAATGGTACTTTTTCCGGCCGATGCTGGACCATCTATTGCAATTTGCATTAATTTATCTCCTTAATAAAAGGGCCCAGACAATAATGTCAAAGACCCTTCACTTAAAATTATTTAACTCTTAGTGATGTACCTGGTGTTAACGTTCCAACGCTTCCATTCATACTCTTTAATTGAGCAGTTGTTAGACCATTATTATAGGCGATTCTAAACCAATTGTCACCAGCTTGAACAGTATAATATGAACCGCTTGAACTCGAACTTGAGCTTGAATCTGAACCATCGCTTGATGAACTTGAAGTATCAGTTGAATTATTTGTTGTTGAAGCTTGTTGACTAGTTTGTGATTGTTGTTGATCACTTGTTGTACCTGTTGATTGGTTTTGACTCGAAGTCCCGCTATTATTGGAACTATTAGTTGTATCGGAGCTACCAGTACTTCCTGTATTATTTGCAGTATTACTGTTTGAAGCTGTTGAACTAGTATTGTTATTACTTGTAGCATTATTATTGCTATTAGTATTATTAGAGTTATTTGATTTTTGCGAACTAGTAGACGACTTTTTCTTATTTGAATCTTTCTTTGTCGACTTCTTTTTAGCAGAATCATTGTTACTTTTCTTCTTTTTTGTCGACTTATCTTTATTCTCAACCGATTTTTCTGATTGAGCACTATCTAAATCGCTGCTGCCGCTGCTGCCTTTAACAACATTAATAACGACTGGGGCAAACATAATCACAATCAGTGCTACTACCAAAGTAACAACTAACGTATGATTGCCACGTTGCTTTTCTTTAGTAACTGTACGCGAAACATGACCTTCATCATCAGTATCAGAATCGAAACTATTTTCCCAAGGTTTGTCATTTTTTTGTTTTTTCTTTTTTTCATCCTTGGCAGTCGGTTTGGATTCATTTTGAACTGACTGAGGTTCTTCTTCCTGTCGTTTTGGCATTGGCTTTTCATCAATTGGTGGCGTTGGCACAAAATTAGTATTATTAACATTTGATTCAGGATTATCATCCTGTTTTGCTTCACTTAAATGATCATGGATTTCTTCAGTTTGAAGATGATCCGCCGAATTATTGGAATAATTTTCATTTGAAGTATCCTCATAATTTTCTGCGGAACTCTGAGATGCACCATTAGAAGTTTGATTATCGGAAACAGAATCAGAATCATTTGTTGGTACATTTTCATTGTTACCAGTATCGATTAGATGATATTTCTTTAAATCTTCCAGACTGACAGAACCCTCTAAACCTTTAGTTGATTTAGGAACACGTGAATCGCCAGACATTTTGTTTTTATCATTATCGGCCATTAAGAACCAACCTCCTAATTTCTATCTCTTAAAGCATATCATAAAAGTTTAAACTTTTTCTTTAAAGATTTATAAAATTCTCTTAGGTTATTACTTAATGGCGAAATGTCCTTTGATTCTAGGATATACCAGTAAAATAGCGACCGAGATTATCAATGCCTTAATAATATTAAATGGTACCACACCTGTTGCAACATATTTAGCTAAACTCATGTTAAGTTGCATCCCTACGACATTCATATAAAGCGGCATAACTACAAAATAATTAAGGACTGACATAATAACAGTTAATGAAACAGTTCCCCACAAAATAGCACTGAATTTCTTATCCCTTTTCCAAAAATGATTAAAAGGCAATAAAAGTGCTACAGCACCAACAAAGGCTGCCCCACTACCAACTAAACCAGCAACTCCACTACCAGTGATGATAACGTGCACAACCGACTTAATCAAAGCAATCAAGATGCCTCCAACTGGTCCGAAAGCAAACGTCCCAATCAAAGTAACAACATCACTCAAATCAACTTTTAAAAATGGCAACCAGATCAAAACTGGAAATTCAAAAAACATCAAAATTGTACCTAAAGCTGCTAAAATTCCGACTCCAATAACTTCTTGAAATCTATACATACTTTTTCCCATAAAATCAACCTCTTCCATTGATTCCCAAAGAAAAAAGGACCTATTTTGGGCACACCAAAACAGATCCTATCTGTCTTCTTCCATCTAGACTTTAACTATCGGTACTGGAATTTCACCAATTCGGCCAACTTTCGTTGGGTCGCGGACTTTACCGCCGGTCGGGAATTACGCCCTGCCCTGAAAACCAATTATTTATTTTTATAATCATAATATAGCAAAAACCCTGCTACGTTGCAACTGAAGTACATTTTTAATTGCATACCAATTAAATCTTAAAGTAAATTAATCTTGTTTCTTCAATTCAGCAACTTCTTGACGAGTCAAATCACGATACTTACCTGAAACTAAACCATCAAGCGTCAAGAAACCATAACGTTCACGAGATAATTTTTCAACCTTATTACCAACAGCTTCAAACATATTCTTAACTTGGTGATTATGTCCCTCATGAATCGTAATTCTTACGATAGAAGTATTCTTTTTCTTCTCTTTAGACATGACTTTGACTTTTGCTTTAGCAGTAGTAAAGCCTTTCAATTTGATACCATTTTCTAATTTCTTGATATCTTCTGTTGCTAAAAAGCCTTCGATCTTAGCTACATATGTCTTTTCAACATGATATCTAGGATGCATCAAATGATTAGCAAATTCGCCGTCATTAGTTAAAAGCAATAAGCCTGATGTATCATAGTCCAAACGACCGATTGGATAAACTCTTTCATCCACATCTTCTAGTAGGTCAGTAACGACCTTCCTATCTTTATCATCTTTGACAGCTGAAATTACGCCACGAGGCTTGTACAACAAAATATAACGTTTCTTTTCAGTTTGCAATGGCATCCCGTCAACTTCAACGCGATCACTATGATCAACTTTGACACCCATTTCAGTCACGGTTTTATTGTTGACTTTTACATGTCCTTTAGCAATCAATTCCTCAGACTTACGACGTGAAGCTACACCAGCGTCCGCCATAAATTTTTGTAATCTAACTTTCTCCATTTATATCTCCTATATTTGAATCATCTTCAAAATTTTCTATTTTTGGTAATTCCGAAATACTCTTGATTCCAAAGTAGTCAAAAAACTCATCAGTAACCATGTAAAGATTGGGATGACCAGGAACATTCTTTTTCCCATGCTCTTTAATCAATTTACGCATTAGCAAAGTATTCAAGCTACCTGAACTTTGAACTCCACGAATTTCATCGATTTCAACCCTGGTAATAGGTTGACGATAAGCAACGATAGATAAAATTTCTAAAGCAGCTTGACTTAATTTTGTCCCTAAACCAGCCTTAAAGAAACTTGTTAGCAGTTCACTGAATTCATTTTTAGTGACTAATTTGTACAAGGAATTGTATTCAACTAATTGAATTCCCGAATCTTGATCAGTCAACAATTTTACTTTTAATTCTTCAATGTTTTGTCTTAAAGCGGCACTGTCGATTTCTAAAAGTTGGGCTAAATCCTTTTCTTTAATGCCCTGGTCTCCAGCAACGAACAGTAACGCCATTATCTTTGCTTGATACACATTAATTCCTCAATTCAATAAATAATTCACTCTTAAAATCAGCTTGACTAATGGCTACAATTTGCTTACTAGCCAGTTCCAAAATGGCCATAAAGTCAGTCACAATTTCTTCGACATTATGATTCAATTTTAACAAAGCCTTAAATGTAGTTTTTTTAACTCGATGCAACTCCGTCACGATATTGTTACTAGCATCTTCAATTGATAAAGTTTCATTTGCAATTGTTTCTGTCTCTGGCTGTCGGTTTTTTCTATCACGCAATAATTGTACGTATGTAGCTGCTAAATCGTCTAGAGCAACTGAACCCGGTTTTAAAAACTGCCCTATTTTTTGGTCAGTAACACTGACTTCTTTATCAAACTGTTCTTTACGTTGTTGCTCTTTTTCCTCAAAATAAGCAGCTACTCGTTTGTAAGTTTGATAAGTCAATAATTGTGAGACCAATTCATCTCTTGGATCTTCATCCAAGTCTTCTTCGACTTCATCAGGAGCTTGTGGTAAGAGCATCTTACTCTTAATTGACATCAAAGTCGATGCCATAACCAGATAATCGCCAGCAATATCTAGTTGTAGAACTTTCATACTTTTTAAATAATCAATATATTGCGAAGTGATCTGGGCAATTGGAATATCATAAATATCCACTTTTGACTCTTTGATCAAATGCAGTAATAAATCAATTGGACCTTCAAAATCAGTTAAAATCAATTTTAATTTTTGCATTAACTTGTTTCTTCCAAATCTTTATCTTTTTTTAATTTTGACTTATTTTGACGCCATTGGGCCAATTGATCACTCAAATCAAAATTACCCAAAATAACTAATTCTGGGAAACGTTGTTGAATGTCATCAAAAATTTTAAAAATGTTACTTTGTGAACGATAGGATGGATTTAAAGAAATATATTCGATAAAAACAGTTTTGTTAGAAAAAGATAATGCCACAATTCCAGAATAATCTTCAATATTGCTTTTCCAAAGATATAACTGACGATTCTCATCTTCTGAATAGAGCTTTAATTCTTGTTCTAAGTTATTTAAATCTTTTAAATCACTGATATATGACAAAAACCCCATCGCAATTTTTTTATTTTCATCACTATATTTATAAAGCATCCTACTCCTCCTATGCACGCGGAAATGACTTATTATAAACTTGTTTCATATGAGTCTTATTAATATGCGTATAAATTTGTGTAGTTGAAATGTCTGAATGTCCTAATAATTCTTGAACTACCCGTAAATCAGCACCATTCTCTAGAAGATTCGTTGCAAACGAGTGCCTTAAAGTATGTGGAGTAACATCTTTTTCAATACCAACTTGAGCAATATATTTCTTTATCATGCGCCAAATTGACTGACGAGTTAATTTTTTACCTCGAAAATTCAAAAAGACTTCTTTTTGTTGACCATACTTCGTAACTAAATCATTGCGAGTTTCTGAAAAATATTTCTTTAGCCAACTGATGGCAGTATCGCTAATGGGTAACAGACGTTCTTTATTTCCTTTGCCTAAAGTCTTTATCAGTTCCAGATCCAAGTGTAAATCATCCATAGTCAGATTGACCAATTCACTTACACGTAAACCAGTTGCATACATGACTTCAAAAATTGTCCGATCTCTAATACCTAAAGGAATTGTAATATCTGGAGACTCAATCAAAGAATTGACTTCATCCATTGATAAAACTACTGGTAAATGATTGCCCTTTTTAGGTGCGTCCATTTGATTCAGAGGATTACTCTTGATCTTCTCAACTAATTCAAGCCACTGGTAAAATTTTCTAAGTGAAGAAAATATTCGCATCTGCGACGTTTTAGATTTTTTCATTTTATCTTGGTCAGCAAAAAATTGCGTCACGACAAAATGATCTTCAGGATAAAAACTAATTTTTCTATCTTCTAGAAATTTACTAAATTCCAACAAATCTTGTTGATATGAAATAATCGTATTTTGAGATAAACCTCGATCTAATCGTAAATACCGAGCATAATCTGCAATCGTATCGATCATTTCTTGGTTCTTAATTGATAATTTATCACTCATAAATTATCACCTCTATTTTAGATAAGTATAGCCGTCTTTTTGTTCAATTTTACGTTGTTTCATCAAATTGCCTAAAGCACGTTTAAAACTACCTTTACTAATACCAAAATATTCACGAATATCATCTGGATCACTCTTGTCAGTATATGGTATCTTTTTATCGATCGAATGTTCCAAAACTGCAACGATCATTTGAGCGTCAGGTGAAATTTCTTCATAAGCACGAGGTTTCATTGAAAGATTCAAACGACGATGGCTTTCACCAATGACACGGGCTTTGATATGTTGACCAACATGTAAAGGCTCACTTTGTTCATTAACATGGATGAAGCCCATATAATAGCTTTCAGTCATCACAAAGGCACCAGAATCTCTAATAGCAATCACGGTTCCTTCTTCATCTTTATTCATAATTGTTTTGAGTTCGCCAGGACTTCTAGCAATTTGCGTGTAAAGTTCAATATCAGCCAATTTGCCCCATAAACGACCTTTGTGATCAACTTCCAATTTGACCATCAAACTATCGCCCTTTTTAGGCCATTCATTATGTTCAAATGGCAAATCATCTAAAGAAACAACAATATCTTTATCTTCTAGACCCACATTTACAAAAACACCTAAGTCAGTTCTGACATCAGTTACTTCAGCGAAATCCCAAACTCCTTGAGTTACGAAGGGTAAAACGGTCGTCATTTTATTTTTATGCGCTTGATTCTCATAAACAAAGCCAGCAATTTCATCGCCAAGTTCAGGAATTTCAGTTAATTCACTCAAATCTAAGGCAAAAGTATAACCTTCAATTTGCACAAAAGCTTCATCCTTATTTAAATCAGTCACGGTGCCTGCTAGTACTTGACCATACATATCTGTTATTTCCATATTCACCATACTCTTTTATATTCGTTATTTTAGTAACCTTACATTAAAAATACCCTCTTTAACATGATTTTTGAGAGGGTATCAGTTACTTACATATTTAATCTTCTCTATTATATCAGAAAGACAATTCAAGTAATAATAACAGTTCATAAATATTATGTCACTCTAAAAAAAATCCCAATCAATTTGTTCAACAAATCAATTAGGAATTATTTTTTAACATTTTTTACTATTTGTTAAAATATCGGTATTATCATCTTTACCCTTTAACTAATGAACTTCATGAATTCTAAACATAGTATTAAGATAATCTGATTCTTCCGCACCTGTATTATATTTGTCATTCTTACAAGTATCATATCTTCTTGCTGCTGCTAGAACTTCAGCTGTTTGAATTTTGTCAAACGATGATACTCCAGAATTATCTTCATCCGGTGAAATTAGTGCAAACACATTTTCCTTGTTATTATCACGATATAATTTCTTCTTGCCTATCATGGTTATAAACTTAAAATCTTTTTTATTGAATGCCATTCTAAAATCCCCTTTCTTAGCCAGTTATCTATTGTAGTTGCATAAAATTTCAATAACAATCATTTAATACTTTTAATTATTTTTTGTATTACCCAAATTATGATGTATATTACTTTTCTTAAAAATGCAAGATTGATATTTTGATAATTTAGTGAAATAATTTTCATTGTACAAACGGTTTCAAATATTAATGAGAGAAGGATTTTGCTATGAGAATTAAAGCTGCTGTTGTTGATAAAGTTAATGATCCATTCGTTATTAAAGATGACGTTGAATTGGCCGATCTAAAAGATGATGGTCTCCAAGTTAAAGTTGTCGCTTCAGGTATTTGTCATTCTGACGAAGCATTGCGTACCGGTGATGCTGCTTTTAGTTTCCCAGTAGTTCTTGGACATGAGGGATCCGGAATTGTTGAAAAAGTTGGCAAAAATGTTACAAACTTCAAGCCAGGCGATCACATCGTTATGTCATTTTACTCATGCGGGCAATGTGACAACTGTTTGAAAGGCAAACCAACCCAATGTCGTAAGTATGCGGCTTCCAATCTTTCAGGTACTCGCCCTGATGGGTCTGACCATTTCACTGAAGACGGTCACCACGTAAGCGACATGTTCAATCAATCATCATTCACTACTCACACAGTTATTTCACAAAGAAATGCCGTTAAAGTACCTAAGAATCTTGATTTGAGAAAACTTGGACCTCTAGGATGTGGCTACGTTACAGGTAGCGGAACTGTCTTCAATACTCTACAACCAAAACCTGGAGACACAATTGCAGTCTTTGGTACAGGTGCCGTTGGACTTGCTGCTATGATGGCCGGAAAGATTTCTGGCTGTGTCAATGTCATTGCCGTCGATATCGTTGATTCACGTTTGGAATTAGCTAAAAAGTTGGGAGCAACTGACGTTATTAATAGTAAAAATGAAGATGCCGTTGAAGCTATCAAGAAAATCACTGGTGGCTTAGGTGTTGACTGGGCTGTTGATACAACTGGCGTTGCCAAAGTTATGACTGACTCGATTGCTGCTCTAACACAAGGTGGAACTAGTGCTACAATCGCTGTTACACCACAAAATATTGATATTAGTACTTGGAACGACCTCTGCATTGATGACAAAAAAGTTGTTGGTGTCAACATGGGTGATGCTATTCCTCAAGTTGATATTCCTCGTTTGATCAAATTCTATCAAATGGGTGTCTTCCCATTTGATTTGACTGAAAAGTTTTACGACTTTGACCAAATCAACGAAGCCGATGCTGATTTAGTTAGTGGTAAAACTATCAAACCAATCTTGGTTATCGATAAGGATTATCAACCAGAAGCTTAAATTTATAAATTATTATTAATAAAGAGACTCTAATTTCTATTAGGGTCCCTTTTTGTTTGGTTTTGGTTCGATTGTTTTTCACTATGTTTTCGTAAAACATTTATTGATACTAAAGCCACATTCTTTATAATATTTTTATCACGAATGCTTTCTAAGGTTACATAACATTAATTAATAAAAGTTGCATGCAATTAATCTTATATTGAATTAATAATAGACCAATTTAAGGTTGCTTGATAAACTCCACTTGGTTGATTCCCATTTGATAAATTTAATAGCAATCCTTCATTTTTATCCCATTTGATGGATGGTAAAGCCTCATCTTCATTTGATTCATCCACTAATACTTGATGATCAATGGATTGAGGACTTAATCCTGCTCGATAGTACATCATCTTGCCATTCAAAGGTTTGCCCTGTGAATTAGTAAGCTTGCTTACTTGCATTAAATAAACCTTCATTGGTGATTTACTTTGACGACTATCATCAATTTGGACGACGTCATTGGGTGAATTACTGTCTGACGTACGATGAACAATTGTTTTTTTATATGATGGAAAAATATTTTCAAATTTAATATTATTAAAATTTGTCGATATTTTCCCCACTTGGGGATCTATGGTTAATGCTTCACCTTTTACTGAAAATGAATTGTTATTGTCTTCAGTCTGTTGGCCATTAAAAATTGGATAACTATCAAAATGAGTAACTTTGGTATCTTTTGAAACAGTGGTTTCTAATTTAATAAGATGCTTTTCATCCATTTTAAAATTACCTAAATCAATTGTAATTTGCTGATTTTTCCCATCAGCAATAATTGAGTATTGATCACCGGATAATTTTTTCCCATCTATCTCAATTTGATCAACTCCAGTAAATGCCGGTATAGAAAAAGTTAGTGTCGACCCATTAAAATCTTGATACCCTTTATTACTTAAAACAAACTGATAAATTAATTTATCAGTATTAGAAACACCTTTGAGAGTTAAATTAGTATTATGACTATCTGAGTGACTGATATCATCGATAGTATTTTCGATATTAACTTTAGGGTCATATGGGACAGTGACGAATAATTTAGCAATATTAGTTTTATAAACTTTTCCATTAAGACTTAATTGAGCATAATAACTATCGCCAACATTATCACGAGTAACTTTATCAATTACATATTTAAAGGGATTTTTTTGTGTTGCTAACTGAATAGTCCTACCATCCTTAGTAATTCGAAACCAAATCATTTTAATATTTTCCGGCAATGCTTCCCTATTCGTTATTGGTGAATGAATTGCAAAAGTCACTTTATCATCAAGTTTGGCATCCTGGTCATCTAGTCCTCCACCAACAGTTATTGTCTTTTGCGTAAATAATCTCGTTAAATCAGTATTTAAAGCCACACAAAAAATAGTCACTTTTCCTGATTTTCCATTAGGATTAGCAACAATCAGTCCTGAATTTTCGTCAACTTTAGCAATACTTTCATCTGATGACTTCCAATAAAATAAAGCACCATTGTTCTTAGGTTCAGCCGAAGCCGTTGCAACAGCTGTATTTGTTACAATTGGACTAGAAGTATTGTATAAATAATCAGCATCAATATTCATCTTCACAGAAGTGGCATCTAACAAGTTATCAGTGACATTTACTGTCACGACATTTGAATAGTAAGAATATTTATCAATTTTAATTTTCCCAAAAAAATTTCTTTTAACAGAATACGTATCTACTAATTGATATATAATTTTCCCTATCTTGGTAGGACTAACAGTAATAGCAGAGCTATTATTCTTTTTAACTGGTTCCCAACCTAGGTTGCTTTTTTCCATCCAAGTATGAGTAACACTATAATTTGGACCCCATTTAACAAAATTCGATGGTTGTGAATTAGTATTAATTGTAATACTACTTCCAATATCGACATTATATTCTGAATTCGGTTGTGTAACAAATCCGCCTTGAAAGTAACCATCTAGTAGTCCTCCTACAGGATCTGGAGATGGTTTATTGTAATACTTTGGAATCTCTGTTCTCTTTCCTGACCCCAAAACAATTTCACTTTGAAATCCAGTTACTAAAAACGTTAGAAAAATAATTATTGGTAAAATTAAAAGCCAATTCTTTTTCCAATTGCTCATTTTTTCACCTTCTATTGTCTATGCCAGTTATTAGTATAAATTTCAATGTAAATTGCAACCTCTAAAATCAAAAGTCTTTTATTGTTTATTCTTGGTTTCATTTATTATTATTTATTTATTCAATATTGATATTTCATTTATATATTGAACTCTATCTTCACCAATCACCTGATAATACTGAATTTTAAAATTTCATTTTATTTCAAGTTACATATCAATTGAATTTTTTTACGAAGTTATCTCAAAAATCACTCATTGAAAATATCGGCAAATTATCAATGAGTGATTTTTGTAACAATAAAAGCCCAACCAAATCAATGGTTGAGCTTCTTTTAATTTGTTTGTAAAGTTTTGAGCAAAATTATTTTTCCACTTCAATTTCTTTTGACTGAGCATTTTCTTGCAGACGTTCCAATAAAACATCAGCAATTCCTCGAACTTGTTTGTCGCCATCACGTTGAGACAAACGATAGCCAACAAAGTAAGGTGAAACAACATAACGAGCTTCGATTTTACAAATGATCTTTCGACCAACTTTATAGAAAAAGAGATTGTAAGAATCGAACTTGCCGCCATATAAGTCATCAAGGACATATTTAACGGTCACACGAGTAAATTCTGCTAAATCATCAATATATTTAGGGTTATTGATCGTAACATTGAATTCAACGAAGCCCATGATGGGTTTTTCAGAAACATTAACATTGATGTGCTTCGAATTAAAAACATCCATCCCTGTAAAATTCTCTTCTTCAATATGTTTATAGCCATCCACTTTATCTAAACCGATAATTTGCAAATGTGGATGACGCAAAGAACCGCCAGACATTGGACCAAAATTTTTATACATTAAAACACTAGTATATTTTTTACTTTGAATCATCTTATTCCAGCATTCATATGCGTATTCAAAAATTTGCTGATTTTTTTCAACTGAATAATTTGAAATATCTCCAAAATGATCATGTGATTCAATTAGAACAGTTTGATCAGTATCTTTTAGAGTTCTAAACTTATTTTTCAGCCAAATCATATCATCTTTTTGATCGATTATATTAGTCAAATTTTGCGTATCACAAAACGGACAATAATCTTTTTTCTTCTTAATATCTCTTGGTTTACCTTTTGCTTGTTCAATTTCAAAGACAAGCACATCTTTATTTGACAACTTTTCACCTCAAAATTATTTTCATATTATGATATTAACGCAAACACAAAAAAACGGCTGTACGATAAATAAAGTTGATAGGTATTTTGCCATCAACTTTATTTTTGTATACCATTTATTAGTAATAACCATTTAAGAACACCAAAAAAGGACACCATTCATGCCCTTTAGATGTTCGACC